>CBDURV010000045.1:0-12786 GCA_965369495.1 uncultured bacterium | reverse complement strand
AAGCTCATCTCGGTTGTCGGCAACGGCGACCTCGAAGCCGACGATCCGCGCGCGCGGTTGGCCGAGTCGATCGGTCGCGCCCTTGTTGACGCGGGCTATGGGATTTTGACAGGGGGGCTCGGGGGGGTGATGGAGTGCGCGTCACGCGGCGCGCGATCCTCGCCCGCGCACCGGCCCGGCATGATTGTCGGCGTGATTCCCGGCATGGACCCTGCTGCCGCGTCGGAGCACATCGACATCGTGCTCCCGACCGGCTTCGATGTCGGCCGCAACATCCTCATGGCGCACGCCGACGCGGTCGTGGCGATTGGCGGAGGCGCGGGCACGCTTTCGGAGATGGCGATCGCCTGGTCGAAGTTTCGGCTCGTGATCGGCATGCGGGTCAAGGGCTGGAGCGGCGAACTCGCCGGTCGGTGCATCGACGACACCGTGCGCTACCCCGAAATCGAGGACGATCGCGTCTACGGTGCCTCCAACGCCGAGCAGGTGATCGAACTGCTCGCCGAGCACCTGCCGCGCTACCGGAGGCGCCATCCCGGTATCGGGCGACGCTGATTCGAGGACACGCTGTGTCTCGCCGGGGACACCGATCCCGCGCGGAGCCGCCGCAGGCCACTGTTTCGTCTTGGTACGGCGATTGCGTTGGAGGCGGGCATCATGGCGCAGCCCATTCGGTCCCTCATCGCACTCCACGATCGTTCGGACAGCGTCCGCCTGCTCGCGGAATCACGACAGGCACGGGACGAGGGCCAGCTCCTCTGGGCCGAGGCGCTCGCGCGCCGCGCTCGCTGCTTCGAGCCCGCCAGCGTTGTCGCCGCGGAGATGCAGTGCTCGCTATTGCGTGAGTTGGGCCGGACGGAGCAGGCGCTGGCAATCAGTGAGCAGTTCGCGCTGGGGTAGCCGTGCGCGTCCCCGGTAGGATTTCGCACGACGATGATCGGCGAACGGCTGGGCGACTACACGATCGACGCGGAACTCGGCGCGGGCGGGATGGGAACCGTGTATCGCGCCGAGGGTCCCGAGGGCACCGTCGCGCTCAAACTCCTGCACTCGCATCTCGCCGCCATCGCGAGCAGCTTCTCCCGCTACGTGCGCGAGGTGGAAATCGGGCAGCGTATCGATCACCCCAACGTGGTGGGCACGCTGCGGGACCTGCTCGACGACGGCGATCTCCTGCCGGAGGGGTTGTGCCGCCGCATCGGACTCGAAATCGCGACGGCGCTCAAGGACCCTCAGGGCGAAGCGCGTGCGCGCGCATGGATCGCGCTGTTGTCGGGAACCGGCGCGCGGGAAGCGGCCGCGGACTACGAGAAGACGCGGGACCTCATGCGCATCGAGGAGCGGCTGGAGGTGAGCTTTGTCCTGTGGCAAGCGCTCGGCAACGTCGCCTACCTGACCGAGGCGAAACAAGCCCTCGACTTCAACGTCGCGCATGCGCCCGCCGACACGCGCCAGCGCATGGTCGAGCGGGTGCCCCTGCATCGAGCGATCGAAACCGCGTGGAAGGAGCGGAGTTGATGCTGCTCCGTGCGGACAGCCGTGCCGCCGGCGGTCACCGTCAGTGCTTGTGAGTCAGTCGTTTGGAGGCGGATCCGCCCAAACCGGTACGGATTGGTTATAGACAGGGGTCTATGGAGCCGGTGCCGCTGAATCCCGACTCGGACGCGGTCGCGCTGGATCGCGCCGTCTTCGAGTTTCCCGGGGTGCCGCTCTACGTGTTCGGGGGCGAGCGCATCGGCGTGGGTCGGGAGGGGCCCGATCTTCGTCTCGACAGCGACGCGGCAGCTACCAGCAAGCGCATCTCAACCCACCATTTCGACATCTGGCGGGAGGGCAGCGGATTCGCGATCGCCGACGTGGGCAGCACCAACGGCACGATCGTCGATGGGTCTGCCCTGGTCGCGCGCGAAGCGCACACGCTTGCGGCGAACGCGCGCATACTCGTCGCGGGCGTGCTGGAACTGAAGACGCGTACGCTGCAACCGCCCGCCAGCCGCCCGCCCGCCGGTGTCGATGCGACTGCGCCGGCGCTCTTTATCGAGCATCCGGACTTCATGGTGGCGCTCGTTCCGGGGCGCTTCGCGTTGCGTGCGATCGTCCAGAACTCGACTCCCGATGCGGAGCTCTATTTCGCGGATGGCGGGCTCTGGCTGCGCGGACTGAGCGATCTGCCGAGCCAGTGTCGCGCGGTCGCCGACGGCGTCGAAACGCCGTGGCGGGCGACAGTGCGCCGGTATGAGTAGCTTGCTCGCGCGCTGCACCGTCGTCTATTCGGGGCGGGTGCAGGGCGTCGGATTCCGCTGGCAGGCGGTACGCGCGTTGGAGCGGACACCGGTTGTCGGCTACGTGCGGAACTGCCCCGACGGCACGGTTGAGTTGGTGATGGAGGGGGACTCCGCCGCGATTCTGGATGGCAAGCAGCGCGTCGATTCGGCGCTGGGTCAGTTCATTCGCGATCAGGTGGAAACGTCGCAACCGGCAACCGGCGAGTTCGCGCGATTTTCGATTCGGCGTTAGGCTGAGCGCATGAGTTCCGTTCGTCTGCTTGCTGTCGTGACCCTTCTCATTGCGGTCGTTGTGCATGCCGACGAGTGGGCGATCCTGCAGAAAGAGGCGAAGACGCTCTCGAAAAAGGCGGGGGAGGCGCAGCGCAAGTACGACCTCATCGAGGCACTCACGGAACAGGCGAGCGCGTCGGCGACGGCACTGCTGATCGAATTCGCCGCCGCATCCGCCGAACGTCGCGACAAGCTCGAAGCGAAGGCGGAGAAGGCCGAGGACGACTACGCCAAAGTCACCAAGCGGCTGCGCAAGAAGTACGGGCGCAAGTCGAGTCGCGACAAGCTGGAAAAGGACGCCAAGTGGCGCAAGACGCGGGATGCACGCGACAGGGCGAAGGAGAACTTCGGCGCCGAGAACGATGTGCTCGCTGCGCTGGGGCGGGCTCTCGCCGACATCCGGGCGCCGGAGGCGATCGCGATTCTGGCGGACCCGTCGAACCGCAACATGAAGCGCGCGACCAAGGCGCCGGAGGTGCAGACGGGCGTGCTTACGGCACTCCTGAGTCAGCCGGTTGACGCGGTCGCCGACGCCGTCCTGCCAATTGCCGCGAAGTCGAGATCGCCGCACGCCCGGGCGCGTGTGCTGGAGTGGGTCGGCCGCAAGAAGGTCCAGGCGGGGTTCGACATTGCGGTGGGCGCGCTGCGCGAAAAAGCGCGTGTGGTGGCGCGGTCGGCGGTGCGTGCACTCGTGGCGCTGGACGATCCGCGCGCGGTGCCGGCGATGATCAAGGTCTTGCCCGCCACGTCCGGACTGCTTACGGAGGAAGTGGAGCTGGCGCTGTTTCACTTCACCGGCCAGCAGAACTTCGGCGTCGGCTCCGACGACATGTGGCAGGGCTGGTGGAATGCCAAGGGCGAGGCGTGGCTCAAGTCCGCGCAGCGCAAGCGCTACGGCGCGGGGGAGTTGAAGCGCAAGGGAAGTGCATCCTTCTACGGCATCGAGACGCGCTCCGACCGCATCGTCTTCGTGCTCGACCGGTCCGACTCGATGCGACATCCGGTGCCGCAGTCAACGGGCGCGGGGGCCGTGCCCGGCAAGACGCGCATCGCGGTGGCCAAGAACCAGCTCGCCCGGTCGATCTCGCGGCTGCCCCCCAAGTCGAGGTTCGCGGTCGTCTTCTACTGCCACGAGGTGGACGTTTGGCAAAAGCCGCCGCGGTTGATGCTGGCCGATTCGAAAAACAAGAAGGCGGCCAAGGAGTGGTTTATGGGCCAAAGGCACGTCGGCTCGACGTTGCTCTTTCCTGCCCTGCACAAGGCGCTCGAGTACGCGAAGGTGGGCGCTGGCAAGAGCTCGTCGGATCCGCTGGGCGCCGACACGATCTATCTGCTTTCCGATGGCGCGCCCACCGACGCGACCGGGACGCTGCTGACGGGCGACGTGCTCGAGCAGGAGATCACCCGGTTTCTCGAGGCGAATCGCGGGTTCGCCTGCGTGGTGCACACGATCGGCGTGGGCCCGCAGCACGACCGCGCATTGATGGCGCGCATTGCGCGGGAGACGGGCGGCACCTACAAGGCCGTCGCGATGAGGCGATGACCGACGCGGAGATCCTGGAAGCCGCGGTTGGAAAGCTGCGGAAGCTCACTGGCAAGAAGCGCTGGATGACGGAGCGTGGACTCGCCAAACGCCTGCGGCGCGATCCGGCGTTGGAGCGTCTCGATCATGTGCGTCTGCGCGCCGTGCTGATGGACCACGCCGCCAGTAGACCGCGGCTTATTCGCAACAGCTCCGCGCCGAGTATTCGGACGCTGGAGGTGCTGTGGGGGGCGATCCGGGAGGGCGGCGTCGAGGAGGCAGACATTCCGCTGCCGCTTCTGACCGGCGGGCCGACGCGCGTTGAGCTGGCGGGCCGCCGCGGCCAGTCCGCGTTCGACGAAGAGGAGGAAGCCGCCGATTACTTCCTGTCGTACCGCATGGCCGACCAAGCCGCCGCACGCGCGGTGATTCAGGCCATGGAGGCCAGCGGGTCTTCCGTCTGGGACGCGGGCAGCTTCATCGTGGATGAGGAGCACATCAATGACCGTGTGCTCGAAGCGATGCAGAGCGTCCGCAAGCAGTTGATCTACCTGAGCGAGTCGGCGCTGCGCTCACTCTGGGTGGGCAAGGAGGCGATTTACGGGGATCGCCTCGAACTCGAGCAGACATTCGTCCTCAAGGGCGACGACGACGTGCTCATGGAATGCGTCTATCGCATGCTGAACGGCGAGGATCCGCAGTTCCCGCCCTATCTAGGCGCCACGTCGCAGGCAGTCGAAAGGTTCCGCGGCATGTTGCAGGCGACGTTGGCCGATGCGCAAGGGCCGACCGTCTATCTGTCGCCGCTGCCGGCCGACGGGCGCTGGCGCGCAACGGACCGCCTCCGGCCGCTAGCTGTCTAGTTCGTACATCTCGTCGAACTTGGCGCGGGTGATGCAGTAGGTGTCGCTGCCGTCCTCGTTGTTGGAGACGACGTAGTCACCCGCCTCGTAGCGCGATTCGCCTTCGCGCGTCGGGACCGATCCCGCTTCTGTCGCGACCTCGGCCCAGATCGGCGTGGTCTTGACGTAGACGCCTGGGCTCACACGCCGGTAGGTGGAGGCGAACACGTCCGCGGCCACCGTGTAGATGTCACCGCCGTTGTCCACCAGCCAGTCGCCGCGGCTACAGCGCTGTTCTCCACCCCATTTCCGGTAGCCAAAGCCGTCGAAGTCGAGGTCGATGCGGACCGCGACGACGCTTTGGCTGGCCCGCTTGCGATAGCGCAGTCTACTCACGGCAGGTCAGCTTAGCGCCCCTTCGTCCGAAAGGAAACACGCAACGGCGCGAGCGGGACGCCTTGCGCGCTCCGGAACGCGGTGAGCTTGCCGCTGTTGAGCTGAAAGCCGTACGAGGTGTTCGGCTTGAGGCGGACGGGGATGGTGAGCACCATCCGGCGGGCGTCGTAGGAGGGCTTGCCGGTCACCTCCGGGAAGAGAGCGTCCGTCCTGACGACCGACCAGCCGCCGGGACGCATGGGGCGGTCGAATCGAATCACGATCGCGCGCAACGTCGGGCCGATTGACTGGGCGCCGTTGGCGGGCGTTAGGGAAAGGACAACGGGCGCGGACGGGACGCGCTCATCGAAGAACTTCGCGATCTGCGGCATGAAGCTGTCGAGCGTCTTGTACGTCGCGCGGTCCGCCTCGTACTTGCCGAGCAGGCGGGCGAGATCGGCCGTCCATGCGAAACCGCGTCGCGTGTCGTCGGCCGCCTGCTTCGCGGCGGCCGTAGCGCCCTCCGCCGCGAGCAGGTAGCGCACGACGCTGGCACGCACGAGCGACTCGTAGAGCATGATCTTCCAGTTCGTGTACGCCTGGCTGCGCATGGAGTCGGCGACGGTGGGGAAGATCGCCTCGCCTGCGGCGCGCAGTCGATCGGCGTGTTTGTCGATCAACGGGTTTACGTAGGAGTGGCTGATTTCGTGGGCGAGCAGCCAGACGAAATCGTTGCCCGGCACCGGGAGACCCTTCTCGTCGAACTGGTAGACACCAAGAACGGGTGTGATCTCTTCGCGTCCGTCGGGAAAGCGCACGCCCACGCCGTAATTGCCGCCGCCATTCAGCAGGCCCACCAGCACGCGCGTCTGCGCCCCGCCCTTGCCGCCGAAATAGCGATCGAGCCAGGCGATGTAGTCGCGTTCGTCGATCTTCTCCTGCAGGCGCGCCGCGGCGGCCGCGTGGAACTCGCGTTCGCGCTCCAGGAAACCGGCGAAGTCGCTCTCCTTCGCGAACGCGCGAGCCGCGACGAGGAACTGGCGCGCCTCGCCCGCGCGCCAGCGTGCGTCGAGTCGGGTTGGCGGTGCGTCGAAGGGGATGCGCTCCGCCAGTGTCTTCGTGTCGCGCACGTGCACCGCCATGCTCATGACCGCGTCGTAGGAGACACCTCGCGTGTGGCGCAGTTCGCGCGCCATGCGCACCACCTTGTGGTCGCGGAACTTGCCGAACTGGCGCTCCACCCGGCCGGCGTACGGCGAGCGCGAA
The DNA here is from genome assembly GCA_965369495.1 of uncultured bacterium. Classification (GTDB taxonomy): domain Bacteria; phylum Planctomycetota; class PLA2; order PLA2; family PLA2; genus JBCDBY01. Next base: position 6,223 of record CBDURV010000045.1, on the reverse strand, counting down.
TTGACGCGGTTGTATTCGGGACTGCCCGCCAGCCGAAAGATGATGCTCATCAACTCGACGCGCCCATCCACCTGTGCGCGCAGCGCCTGTGCGGGAGCGACCGCGGCCAGCAAGAGAACGCACACCAGGGTCGAACGCATGTGCGCATTCTATTCCTAGAGATGCGACTGAACGAGCTCGGTATTATCTCCGCGCGCGATGGAAAGCGGCGTCTTGCCGCGCCGGGCGGTGATGTCGGTGCGTGCGCCGCGATCCAGCAGCAGTCGCACGAGGCGTGTCTCCTGCGGCTTGTTGACGACGCGGAAGAGCGGTGTCTCCCGATTGGAGTCGCGCGCGTTGATGTAGGCGCCGGCGTCGATGAGATCGCGCGCGGCGGCGAAGTGGGCGATGCGGCAGGCGTTGTGGAGCGGGCGCACGCGGCGTACGTTGCCCACGTTCACGTCGGCGCCGGCATCGAGCAGCAGGCTCACGATGGCATGCGTCGCGATGTCGGCCCCAACGGTGCGGTCGCGCGCGTAGTGGCCGCCAAGGATGTGGTGCAACGGACGGTTGCGACGGTTGTCGGCGGCATTCACGTCGGCGCCCGCCGCGATCAGGAACTCCGCGGCGCCCAGTGTCGTCACGCACATGAGCGGCGTGCGATTGAACTCGTCGCGCAATCCGACGAGTTCCGGATCGGGCTCCATCTGCGCCGCGATCGTGGGAATGTCTCCGCTCGCGACCGCGGTAAAGAACGTGTCCCGCGCGCCGGCGTCGCGCAGCAGCGTACAGAGCGCGTCGTCGCCGATCGCGTCGAGCAGCGGCGTCCAGTAGCGCACGCCCTCGTCCGGTTCCGCGCCGTTGTCGAGGAAGAGCCGTACGACGTCGTGCTGGCGCGCGGCTACGGCGAAGTGCAGCGGCGACCACCAGTCCGCGCTGCTGTTCGGATCGGCGGGCAGCCGGTCGGATCGCTTCAGGTGTTGGCGCGCGCCGCGTTCGATCCACCAGCGCAGCAGATCCACGTAGCCCTTGGTCGCGGCAAACGAGAACGTACGACCGAGACGCGCATCGGAGAGATGGTCGGCTGTGAACGCGCGGCTGAGTTCGCGGGCGGTATCGAAACCGCCATCCAACACCGCACGGTGAATCTGGGCGTACACGTTGGTGATGCCCGAGCATACCGCGTGGCGAGCCGCTCTTCACGACTGCGCGGCTTCCATGGCAACAACGCAACGCTGCCACGGATCAGACCGGCTGCGGCAAGCGGGTAACCTGTCAGGCCACATGTCGCAGATTCACCAGGAAGTCCGCTTCGCCGCATCGCCCGCCGATGTCTATGCCGCGCTCGCCAACGAGAAGATGTTTGCCGAGTGGAGCGGTGATCCGGCCTCCATCAGCACTGCGGCGGGCGGGACGTTTTCCTGTTTTGGACCCTTCATTGTCGGGCGCCAAATCGAGTTGGTGCCGGGGCATCGCATCGTGCAGGCGTGGCGCGTCTTCAACTGGCCGGACGGCGTCTACTCGCTGGTGCGTTTCGAGTTCCAGGCCGACGGCGACGGATCGCGGCTGATTTTCGATCAGGATGGCGTTCCCGACGATTCGGTCGAGCACATCAGTGGCGGGTGGCACCACAAGTACTGGGAGCCGATGCGCAACTACTTCGAGTCTTAGGGGCCTGTCCGAGTAGCCCGCTGGCCGAGTAACCAGTTTGGTCGGGCCGGCTGCGAGGATGCTGGATCTTCGCCGTGCCTCGTCCACGTAAACTTCCATGGATACGCCATCCTCGGCCCGACTCGCCCAGCAGCCTCTCGCTCGGCTTCGGTCCGACGCGGGCTACTCGGACAGGCTCCTCAGCGTCTTCTCGATGCGCCGACGCACGTCCGCGTCGCGGCGCGGTTGCTCGTCGTCGTGATCGAGGAACGCGACCATGTTGACGAGGTCGAGCAGTTCGCCGATGCGCTGCCAGTCGTCCGGCAGCACGCCGCCTTCCGCGCGGTAGCCCTCGGCGAACCCCTTCTCGAACCGTGGCGGTACGCCCCAGCGCATGATTTGGCCGACGTCGAAGAGTGCCGGGCCGGCCCACGCGAACTCCCAATCGAAGACGACGACGTCCCGCTGTTCGGGAAGCCACTTGATGTTGGCTGGCTTGAAGTCGGCGTGGACCAGGACGGGCTGGGTGCAGGCGGCGCGAATGCGTGCGTCGTGTTTGTCCCAGAGCGCGCGCAGGGCATCCGCGTACTCGACGGGTAGGCGTTGCTCCGCGAAATCGCGTAGTCCATCCCATGCCGACACAAAGGGCTCGACGACGTTGAGTTGCGCGTCGAGGAATCCGGCCGCCTCGCGCGCGTGTCGGTGAATCCGCGCCGCGGCGCGACCCGCACAATCGCCTGCTTCACGAGTGTCGGGCAATTCGGTGTGTGGCACGTACTCCATGATCAACCGCCGTTCGTCACCGTCGATGACGCGCGGGGTGTGCAGGTCACCGGCAAACAACTCATGCAGGGCGCGCTCCTTGGCCTGTGTCGGCGTGTCGCCGGTCGAAATCCGGGCGACGACATCGCCAATGCGGAGTTTGACGCAGCGCAGGCCGTCGGCGAGCACGCTCCACGGTCGATCGAGAAACTCCGGCCACGCGGCCAGTTGCTCGCGTACGAATGCGTCGTCGATGACCGGGGCGGGGACGACGCGCTCCCAGTGCGCTTCGGAGTAGAAGAGATCGCTCATTTGGGGTCAGGCAGGTTCACTTCGTCGTCGGCCCGTGCGAGCGGCAGCAGGATCGCGATGCGCATCCGTCCCTGATACCACGGGCTCGCCGGAATTCGTGAGCAGGATCCCCTGCGCACGGCATTAGGGTGGTGCAAGTCCAATGCTCGATCCGATGCCGCAGCCCGAGGCCCTTCTCCAGCACGCCGATTTTCTGCGCTCGCTGGCGCGTTCACTGCTGCGGGACGAGGCGGCGGCGGACGATCTGGTGCAGGAGACCTTTCGGACCGCCATCGAACACCCGCCCGCCCGCGATACCAATCTGCGCGGTTGGCTCGGGACGGTCGCGCGCAATCTTGCCCGCATGGGTTGGCGGGGCGAGGCGCGGCGTCGAGTTCGGGAACAGGCCGTCGCGCGGCCCGGGGCGGTCCCTTCGCTGGCCGAGGTAGCCGAGCGCCTCGAGGTACAGCGGGACGTCGCCCAGGCGGTGCGCGCGCTCGACGAGCCGTATCGCACGGTCGTGTTTCTGCGCCACTTCGAGGGGTTGGCGCCGCGCGAAATTGCGCAGCGCCTCGACCTGCCCGTTTCGACGGTGCATACGCGCCTGCAGCGGGCGCATGCCCGACTGCGTGAGCAACTCGACCGCCGGCACGGACGCCGCGCCTGGTCGCTGGCGCTCGCGGGACTTGCGTTTCCAAAAGTATCGGCGGCCGCCGCTGTCAGCGTAGGAGTCGCGCTCGTGAGTAATCGCATCAAGATCGGTCTGTTGATCCTGTTTCTCTTCGGCGCCGGTGGCGTCACTTGGCGTGCGACCCGCGCGCCGGCGCGCCCTGCTGCACGCGCGGCGCGTGAGACTGAGTTGGAAGCGAGGCGCGTCGACCCCGAGGAGGCGCAGCCGAAAGCAGTGCCGGAAGTCCACCTGCCGTCGCCGCCGCGCGACGCCTCCGCGCACGTCGAACTTGTCGTGCTCGATGGAGCAACCGGCTCCCCGGTGGCCGATGCGCGTGTCGTCGTGGCGCGCGCCGGCAAGCAGGGCGAGGAGGAGATCAACGCGGCGCTCGTGAAGCTGCTGGAAGAAAAGGACATGGGAACACTCGGCGCGACACTCGACATGGAGTTGCTGTCGGCGCTCGAGTTCGCGCACCGCGATGGTTTCAGTGTCCCTGAATCCCGAACCGATGGCGGCGGCCGCGTTCGGATCGACGGTCTACCCGCGGGGGTCTTGGATGTGATCGTGGCTCACGGCGACCATGTGCCGTTGCGCTGCAGTCTGCCGGCCGATGGGGAGTTGCACGAGGTGCGCCTATCCGGCGGCGGCTCGCTGCTCGTGATCGCGCCCGGCGCGGCGCACGGACACGGCTGCATCGTCTCGTCCGGCAAGATGATCCCGGAGGGGGTGGCCCAACTCGACGAATCCGCGCGCTGCGAGATTGCCCACCTCGCCCCCGGTCGCTACCGCGTATCGATCTTTCCGGAGTCCGCCAGCTTCACGCCGCTTGCGGAGGAGGAGGAGGCTGTCGACGAGGCCGTTGAGGAGAACACAGCGCCTGCAGGCCTGGCGGACGGCATTCGACTGATTGCTGACATGACCATCCGCGAAGGCGAAACGACGACGCTCGATCTAACCACCCGCACGCTGGCACGCGTGGAGGGTCGTGTGCTCGACAACGCGCGCGTCGGCGGGCGGTTTATCTGGCTGCTAGATGCGAGCGGAGCGCAGGTGGCAACCGCAGCCACCGACGACGAGGGACTATTCCAGTTCGGCAGTCTCGAGCCGGGTCGCTATCGCATCACCGTTTCGCCTGTGGAGTGGGGCGCGCTCATTCACCACGACTTCGAAGTGCCGCACAACGTCGCGCATGTGACGCTGCGCATCGAACCGCCGCGCGGCGCGCTGCATGGGGTTGTGCGACATCCGACCGGCACGCCGCTGCCGAACGTGCAGGTGTTCGTCGAGCCGGGGGACCTCCCGGAGTACTTCGGGGGCGCGACCGGAGAGCAGGCGGTGCTCGAGGGCATGGCCGGCCGAGCGCGCACGGACAAACAGGGGCGCTACCGCATCCAGGGCCTGCGCGCCGGACCCTACCGCCTGCTGATCGGTGGGAAGGAGGGTTTCGTCGAGCAGCGCGTGCGCTTGGCTACAGACGAATCGCGCGCGCTCGACGTGACGTTCGATCTGGCCAGCCAGCCGAGCCTGGTCGTCGAGTGCTACGACGAGAGCGGCACGCGGGTCTTTACGCCCGTCATCCTGCGCGGTCCCTCGGGCGGCATCGCCGAGAACTACGTGCTCGGTTTCGGCATGCGGAATACGCCGGTCCGCATTCCGGTCGGGCGCTACACGTTGTCGCTCGCCATGCGCCGCTTCGCGCCCATTTCGGGCCACGAGTTCGAGCTCAAGAAAGATCGCCTGCTGCGCATCACTCTACGCAGCGGAACCGCGGTGACGATCCACGCGCGGGCCGGATCAACGGTGGAACTGGTCGACCAGCGCGGCTGGGCCTATCCCATCGCCAACGACGTGCGCGAGTTGCTCAACTCCCCGCGCGCCCGCAAGGTCGGTACGTATGGCAAGATCCTCTTCCCGCGCGTGCTGCACGGCATGTACTGGATCCGAATCGATGGCAAGCGCGCGCGAACCGTGGATGTCGGCGACGAACCGGTCGAACACGATTTCCGGGAAGAATAGCCACTGGCCGAAACCCCGGGCTCTGGCGCCGCTTGCGTTTCGCGCTAGCATCGGGCGCGTGCCCAAGACGCGCCATCCCGTCCTCATGTACGCGGGCATCGCCTGCGTGGGACTCGGCTCCGCTGGTGCGGTGCTGCCGCTCCTGCCGACGACGCCGTTTCTCCTCCTTGCGACGTGGTGTTTCGCGCGCTCGAATCCCGAACTCGGTCGGCGGCTGCTTGCGAAGAAAATCTTCCGTCCCTACCGCCGCTACCTCGACGGTTCGAAGCCGCTCCCGGAGACCTCGCGTTGGCTCACGATCGCGTTCGTCTGGGCGGTGGTGGGGCTGAGCGCCTGGGCGCTCGACTCTTTGGCCCTGCGCATCGTTCTCCTCTCCGCCGCACTGGTCGGTTCGGCCTTCATCCTTCGCTGGCGTCGCTACCAGTAGCGGTACCGAATTGAAAAATCGTGAGCGCGACCCATACGGTTCAAAGCACTTGCAGCGATTCGAACAGGCTTCGGCGTCCGGTTTGACGGAGCTTGCCAGGACTCCGCGCTTGCCGAATCCGGATCCCGGTGTCGGTAGCAGAGCCCGTAAGCCCATCAATAGCAAAGGGGCACGGCTGGCGGCCGCAATCTGGTACGGCACTCGAGGGCACGGCCCTCGCGCGTAGCTCACGAAAAAGGGCCGGCACGAAGGCCGGCCCTTGCTGTGGATCGCGTTGCGATTTAGGAACTGTGTCGACGGTGGAGGAACCACGCGGCACCCAGCGCGGCGCCGAAGAGAGCCAAGGTACCCGGCTCCGGGACGGGGTCGCCACCGTTTTGGGGAGAGGCAGCGAACCAGCCGCTGTCTGTGTTTGACCCGGACACGTC
>CBDURV010000044.1:0-12931 GCA_965369495.1 uncultured bacterium | reverse complement strand
GCATCGGGCCCGCGCTCATCATGGCCAACGTGCGCGCGCATCTGCGCTCGCTGCTGCTTACCCACAAGCGCCTCGGCGGCCTCTACGGCTTCATGAATCGCGCGCTCTGCGAAGACCTCGCCGACGGCATGTTCGTGGCGCTGTTCGTGGCGGTGTTCGACTCCAAGACGGGAGCATTGGAGTTCCAGAACGCCGGCCAAGTGCCGCCGCTCGTCTATTCGCCGTCCACAGACAAGTTCCACGAGATCGCCTCCAATGCCCCGGCGCTCGGCATCATCAGCGATCTCTCGGCCGGCCCCTGCCCGCGCACGCAGATCGAGCCGGGCGACTACCTCTTCTGCGTGACGGACGGCGTGACCGAAGCGCCCGACCACGACGGCACTCTCTACGGGGACGAACGCTATCGCGAACTGTTCCGCAGCATGGCGCGCGAAAACGCGAATCCCACGACGATCGTCGCCGCGCTGCGCGAAGAACTGCGCGAGTACATGGATGGCACGCCTGCCCGCGACGACGTAACCATCGTCTGCGCCCGCTTCTAACGCTCGCTGCGCTTCGCGTGTTGTGGGCTTTGGGCTTTGGGCTTTGCGCCGCAACCAGTCCGATTGCACGGGTTGCGGTCGCGACGGGGCATCGATTGGTCAACCGAGGCCCCACCGATGCTCGTACGCGTGGGAGCGGTCTGGTCGTTGCGCAGAGCTCAAAGCCCAAGGCTCAAAGCCGATGCACTACACCTCAACCGGTTCGCGCTCGGGGCGACTGCGGGTCCTGCGCGGAGTCGGCTTGCGGGGAACGGTGGCCCCCCCGGCCCCCCCATCGTCGTCACCCGCGAGTTCGCCGGGATCGAGGAAGTAGTCGAATCCGATGAAGATCGCGCGCGAGTAGCGGAAGAGGAAGACCGAGCAGAGCACGTGGCCGACGATGACGCCCAATTGCACCATCGGCGCCGACCCCAGCAGGATCAGCAGCGGCATGAAGAGCACGACGCTCACACCGTAGGAGGCGAACATATGCACCTCCGACCCGCCGACCCAAAAGCCCTGCTCGCGCTCGTAGACCCACTTGCACTTGCCGCACTTGTCGGCGCGCTCGAAGAAGGTGCGGAAGAGCGCGCCCTCGCCGCAACGCGGGCAACGCAGACGCGCGATGCGTGCGCACATGCGTCGTCCGGTGGGTCGAGGCGCTCTCTGAGCCATCCCCTAATCGTACAGTCAGTCGGTCACACGCGTGACCGCTTCGGGGAGTTCCGGGAGGTGCTCGAGCAGATCGGCGACGATGCGATCGGCGGAGATGCCCTCCGCTTCCCCTTCGAAGTTGAGCACGAGACGGTGGCGCAGCGACGGCAGGGCCGCACGGCGCAGATCCGCGAACGCGACGTGGCTGCGGCCCGCGAGCAGCGCCCACGCCTTGCCGGCGAGCACCAGCGCCTGCGCGGCGCGCACACCCGCGCCATAGCGCACGTAGCGCTTGGCATACGGCGCCGCGTCTTCCGAGTCGGGCTGGGTGGCGCGCACCAGGCGCGCGATGTGGCGCACGAGCGGTTCCGCGATTTCGACTTCGCGCACCAGCGCGCGCATCTCCAGGATCGCGGCGGCGTCGAGCGACGCTTCCGGCGCCGGGCCCGCCTCGCCGGTGGTCGAGGTGACGATCTTCACCAGTGTCTCTTCGTCCGGTTCCTCAATCAGCACCTTGAACAGGAAGCGGTCGAGTTGCGCTTCGGGCAACGGATAGGTGCCCTCCATCTCGATCGGGTTCATCGTCGCCAGCACCATGAACGGCTCGTCGATGGCGTGACGCTCACCCGCCGCGGTGACCGCTGATTCCTGCATCGCCTCGAGCAGCGCGCTCTGCGTCTTGGGCGTCGCGCGGTTGATCTCGTCGGCCAGCACGATGTGGCCGAAGATCGGACCGCGCTGGAAGCGGAACTCGCGCGCGCCGCCCTCCGACTCGACCAGCACGTTGGTGCCGGTAATGTCGGCGGGCATCAGGTCGGGTGTGAACTGGATGCGCGAGAAGCTCAGCTGGACGCACTCCGCCAACGTCCGGACGAGCAGCGTCTTGCCCAGGCCGGGGGCGCCCTCCAGCAGCGCGTGCCCGCCCGCCATCAGGCAGACGAGAATCTCCTCGACGACATCGTCTTGGCCAACGACGGCGCGGCCGATCTGCTGGCGGAGTTCTTTGATGCGTATTGAGACGTCCATGGGGTGCCTAACGGGAGAAGATCGGCTCGGACCGTTAATTAAGTTTACCGATCGGGACCACCGCCCTAAACATGGACGCGTGGCGCAGCTGGAAATTCGTAGCCCCGAGCTTGGGCGTTCGGTCATCGAGGCGGGCGACGAGGCGATTCCCATCGGTCTCGATGCCGATGGTCGCGCCACGTGGGGCCGCGGCCGGGTGGTAGAGCTGCTGGCCGAGGTGCGCGGGGATCGCCTGCTGCGCAACGGAAGCGAGCTGCGGCTCGAGCCGGGCGTGCCGGTGGACGTCGAGGGGGTCGAGGTCACCTGGCGCGCCTCGGACGACGCGCGCGCCGCCGCGCTCAACGACCTGGGAACGACCCTCTGGTCGCTGGAAACGCCCGAGGAGCTCTTCCAGCGGGCGCTCGACGCGTTGACATCGGTCCTCGGCGTGCGCCGGGCGGCGATCGCGCTACTCGACGACGACGACGATGGCCTCGAGATCCACGCGGCTCGCGGCGGGCTGACGGAAATCAACGTCGCGGTGACGCGGGCCGTGGTCGAGTCGGGCGCGGCGATCCTCTCCTCCGAGGCGGCCGTCAACGGCGACGACGCGGACGACGAGCTATCCATCGATGTGCGCGCGATCCTATGCGCGCCGCTGCGCGACGAGGGCCGGCCGCAGGGCGTGCTGTATGTGGACAACCAGGGCCGGCCTTCGATTTTCACGAACGACGAACTCGATTTCGCCGCCGCGCTCGCACACCTGATTTCGTTCGCCTACGGCAATTTTCATCGCAAACAGGAGAACCGTCAGCTCAAGGAGGCGCTCGGGCTGGGCGAACGACTGATTCTCGTTTCGCAAACGATGAAGGATGTCCGCGCCCGCATCGAAAAGGTCGCCGCGCACAACGCCACCGTGCTGCTGACCGGCGAAAGCGGCGTCGGCAAGGAGCTGGCGGCGCGCGAGATCCATCGCCTGAGCCCGCGGCACGACGGTCCGTTCATCGCGGTGAACTGCGCGGCGATTCCCGACACGCTGCTGGAAAGCGAACTGTTCGGGTACGCGCCCAAGTCCGCCATTTCGGGCGCCGACCCCGCCGGGCGCGCCGGGCGTTTCGAGCAGGCGGATCACGGCACGCTCTTCCTCGACGAGATCGGGGAAATGAAGCACGAGTTGCAGGCGAAACTGCTGCGCGTGCTGCAGGACAACCGCATCGATCGCCTCAACGACACGATCTCGCGCGAGGTGGACACGCGCATCGTGGTGGCGACGAATCAGGATCTCGAGGCGCGCGTGGCCGATGGCCGCTTCCGCGAGGATCTCTACTACCGGCTCAACGTGGTTGCGATCCAGGTTCCCCCCCTGCGCCGACGCCGCGAGGAGATCGCCATTCTGGCGGAGTTCTTCATCCGCACCTACCGGGGATCGACGGAACTGCGCCGCGCGCACCTCACCTCGGCTGCCGAACGGGCGCTGGTCCGCTACGACTGGCCGGGCAATGTGCGCGAACTCAAGAACTGCATTGAGCAGGCGCTCATCCTGGGCGATGGCAAGGCCGTGCGACTAACCGACCTTCCGCCGCCGGTGCGCAAAGCGGTGCGTCACCCGGCGAATGACGGCGAAGATCTAGGCTCGATCGCCGACCTGGAGAAGGGTCACATCGCGCGGGTGCTGGACGCCACCGGGTGGAACAAGACGCGCAGCGCCAAGATCCTCGGCATCTCCAAGCCGACCCTCTACGCCAAGATCAAGGCGTACGAACTCGCCCCGCGCGGTTGAGCCTGCGCGCGCAAGGGCGCACCAGACAGCCCTTAAACCAATCTCCCACAACCACTTACGTGGGACGAATCGTTCCCCAGGGGAGCGATTAGCGGGGGGTCTTGATCCTCTTACGGGTCTGGTGGCCGCAGGCAGGACGCCTGCCTTTGTTGGCCTTGTTGATCTTGCGCTTGGTTCTCGCCATAGTCCGGGAACCTTAACCCATATCCGAAGGATTCGCCGCGAGCCGCCAGAACTCCGCCATGTCTGTGGGCAGCGGCGCTTCGATGGTCAGGTCCTCGCCCGTTTCGGGGTGGCGCAGCGTCAACCGCGCGGCGTGCAGCGGCATGCGGCCCAGCACGACCGGGTTTTTCCAGCTACGCGGGAGGTCGGGGCAGAGATCCAGGAGCCGCAGCTTCTTTCGGCTGCCGTGAATCGGGTCGATCGCCAACGGCGCGCCGAGATACGCCAGATGCACGCGAATCTGGTGGCGGCGCCCGGTGCGCGGGCGCACCCGAACGAGCGCGTACTCGCCGCGTACCTCTTCGGTCTCATAGTCGGTACAGGCGGTCTTGCCTCGAGCATCGATACGCACCTTCTCGCCCTGCGCCTTGGTATCGAGCAGACGCTCCTCGATCCGGCCGCTACGCGGCTTGGGCACGCCGCGCGTGATCGCGACGTACTCCTTTTCGATGTCCCCCTCCGCAAAGTCGCGCGAGATGCGCCGCGAGGCGTTGGGGTGACCTCGCGCCGCCACCACCACGCCGCTCGTGTCGCGGTCGATGCGATGCACCAGCCTCACGTTGGCGCCGAAGCGCTCACGCAGGATGCGATCGAGCCCTTCGGACTCGTGGCCGAGGCCGGGGTGCATGACGAGCCCCGGCGGCTTGTTGACCGCCAGCAGGAACTCGTCCTCGTAGAGCAGTTCGATGTCCGAGCGCAACGGCGGGCGCGCCAGTTCCGGCTGGCCCTGGACCTTGCCGGCGCGAATGCGTTCCAGCGCCTCGTCCCAGTCGCGCAGTTCGATGTCGTCGCCCACCTCGAGCCGCACCCCGGGCTTGGCGCGGTAGCCGTTGACGCGCGCGCCGCCCTCCTTGAGGAACTTCATCACGATCGCGCGCGAGACGCCCGGCAGGTGGCCGGCGAGGAACTTGTCGAGCCGTTCGCCCGACGACCGCGCTTCGACCGTGAGCTTCATCGGCCCAGGATCACCTTGGCGGCGCTCGTGCCGAGACGCGTGGCGCCCGCCGCGACGAGTGCTTCCGCCTGTTCGCGCGTGCGGATTCCGCCCGCGGCCTTGACCGGTCCGAACCGCGCGAGTGCTTCGACGTCCTCGACCGAGGCGCCGCGCGGGCCGAAGCCGGTCGAGGTCTTCAGGATGTCGATGCCGTTCTTCATGGCCAACTTCGCCGCCTGGTCCCGCTCGGCGTCCGTCAGAAGGCCGGTCTCGAGGATCGCCTTCAGCACGCACTTGCCAGCCGCTTCGCGAACCATCTCGATGTCCGCCTCGAACGCATCCCACGACCCATCCTTGATGTAGCCGAGTTGCACGACCATGTCGATCTCGTCGGCGCCGTCCTTGCGGGCGATCTTGGCGGCCGCGGCCTTCGCGTTGGAGGCGTCGTAGCCGAACGGAAACCCGACGACGGTAATAACGGGGAGGGGGCAGCGGGGAGAGCGCCGCCGCAGGCCGTAGACGACGTTGGGCGGGACGCAGACACCGTGACAGCCCCAGGCCACGGCCTCATCAACGAGACGCGCCACGTCCTGGAACGTGGCGTCAACTCGCAAGAGGGTGTGCTCGATCGCTGCTGCGAGCGAGGACACGCGCTACTTCTTGCGCTCTTTGTAGATGGTGTGGCGACGAAGCTTCGGGTTGTATTTCTTCAACTCGAGCTTGTAGCCGTTCTTGTTGTTCTTCTGCGCCATGTAGGTGCGCTCACCGGTCTCGGTGCACTCCATGATGACGTAAACGCGGGCGTTTTTGCTCTTCGTGGCCATGAGAGCCGCGTATTGAACCACACCCGCGAAGGTTTCAGACCTCGGGATCTTCGCCGGCGCGCTGGAGGAACCACGATCCCAACTCGTCGAGCAGGCGCGGCGCCTCCTCGGGGAGATCCTCCTCGTCGAGCAGCGTTCCGAGCAGGGCGATGGCCCCGTCGAGATCGCCCGCGGCGTGGCGACATTCCGCGATGCGGGCGCGAAAATCGGCCTCGGGAGCGCCCGCGGCGATCGCCTCCTCGAATTCGTGGATCGCCTCGAGCGGGCGTCCCGCCCCATGCTGCAGCAGGTCGCCCATGCCGGCGCGCGGTCGCGGATCGGCCGGATCCATGGCGGTCGCGGCGCGGTAGAGCAGGGCGGCGCGTTCCGCGGCCTCGGCGTCCGAGCCGCGAAAGAAGTGCTCCAAACGCGCCAGCGCCAGCATTTCCTCCGCCGTCTCCGCCTGGGCGCCCGCGTAGCTCTCGCGCCAGGCGTCCTTGAGCACCTCCAGCGCCATCCGGTCCGAGACCAGCACGCGCTTGAGGGTGCCGTCCGCCGCGAACAGCTGCAGGCGCACGTCGGGCGGAGCGCCCAGCGGCAGATCCGCCACGACAAACCGGCCATCCGGGAGCACCGCGATGTCGAACGGCAGATGCACGTGGCCCGGCTCCTCGCCGCCCGGCACGATCCAGCCCTCGAACGAGCCGTCGGGTGCGATCCGCGCGACGCCCGAAACGTCCTGCTCCTCCTCCGACTCCGGAGCGAGCAGCAGCAGCACGCCGCCGTACCCGTCCGCCACGAGCCGGAAGGGGCGCTGAAGTTCGACATGCAGCTTGGTGTCGCCGAGGAACGTCCCGTCAGGCGCAAATCGCCGAATGGCCCCACCGACGGTCTCCGCGACCCAGATTTCCTCGCCCATCCGCGCAATGCCGTGCGCACGAAAAAAGCCGCCCGTCGGATGCGCGAAGCTGGCGCGCGGCGTGCCGTCGAAGTCGAAGCGCTGCACGGCGTGCTCCTGGTCCTCGCCGCCGCTCACCGCGACCACGCCATCCTCGACCGGGAGCAGCGCCACCGGATCGGCAATCACGCCCGCTTCGTCCTCCTGCCGGATGCCGGCGACCGGCGCGCGTCCGATGAGGCCGAGCGGACCGCCCTGCGCGTCGAGCCGACGCACCCGGTGGTGCAGGCTGTCGGCCAACAGATAGCTGCCGTCGGGCGCCACCGCACAGGCGCTCAGTTCGATCTTGGCGGGGCAGAAGGGGTGCGGGGTCTGCAGATCGAGCAGATCGCCCGATTCGACGTCGATCAGGAAAAGATCGCCGTCGTGCTGGGCGTAGAGAATCTGATCCGCTCCCGCGGTCGCAATGCCTCCGTACATGCTCGTGAGACTAGCCGACCTACGCAGCCTTCGCCGCGGCCGCCTTCTTCTTCTCCTTGTCGTCCATCGAGGCGTCCTTGGCCGCGTCCTCGGGAAGCTCCTGCCAGCCGCCGCCAAGCGCCCGGAAGAGGCTTACCAGGTTGACCGCCACGAGCCCCTCGCTCTGCGCCAAGGAGTCCTGGAACGCGTTGAGCGAGCGTTGCGAGTCGAGCACGTTCTGGAAGTTCACCAGCCCCTGCTTGTAGAGCTCGAGCGAAAGTTCCACGGTGCGCTCCGCCGCAATCACCGCGCGCTTCAGCGCGTCGCGACGGTCCTGCTCCAGCGTGTAGCGGTTGATGGACCCTTCGACATCCTCGACAGCCAGCAGGATCGCCCGCTCGTACGCCTTGAGCGCTGCCTCCGTGCGCGCCTCGTTCGCCGCGATGTTGTTGCGGATCTGGCCGCCGCGGAAGATGTCCCAGCGAATCGGCATTCCGATGCCCCACGTGATGCTGTCGCTGTCGAACATCTTGCTCAACTGGCCCGTCTCGAACGCGAAGAAGCCGGAAAGGCTGAAGCGCGGGTAGAGGTCCGCGGTCGCGACGCCGATTTGCGCCGTCTGCGCGGCGAGAGCGCGCTCCGCGGCGCGAATGTCCGGGCGCTGGCGCAACAGGTTGGCGGGCGCGCCCGCGGTCACCTCGGCGGGCACGTCGGGAATCGGCTGCACCTCGGCCAGCACATCGACCACCTTTTGCGGATGCACGCCCAGCAGGACGGCGATGCGCAGCACGGAGCGCATGCGCCCCTGTTCAAACAGGGGAATCGAAGCCTCGGTGCTCCCGAGGTTGCTCTTCGCCTGCGCCACGTCGAGTTCGGGGGAGACCCCCGCCTTGAAGCGCGACTCCGCCAGCTTGAGCGAGTCCGACTGCTGCTTGACGTTGCTCTCGGCGAACTTGATGCGCGCCTGGAACGCACGCATGTTCATGTAGCTGCGCGCCACATCCGCGAAGAGAATCACCCGCACGTCGCGATAATCCTCGTACTGCGCCGACAGGCTCGCCGCCGACGACTCGACGTTGCGGGCGATGCGGCCGAAGACATCGATTTCCCAGGTCGCGTCACCGCCGAGGCTGTAGATATCCTGGGCGGCGAAGTCGATGCCCGGCTGTTGCCCGAACAGACCGTTGTTGCTCGGCTGATTCACCTCGATGCTGCCGGTCGCGGCGACCTGCGGCATCCAGTCGCCCTTGGCGATGCCGAGCAGCGCGCGCGACTCCCGGATGCGCGCAATCGAGATCTTCAGATCCAGGTTGCCCTCGTCGGCCCGCTTGATGAGGTCGGTCAGGATGGGATCGTTGAACTTTTCCCACCACTTGCTGAGGTCCTCGGCGCCCATCAGGACGCCATTGCGCAATTCCTGCGACCAGGCGTCAGGCTGCGGCAGCTCGGGCGGCGTGTAATCGGGGCCCACCTTGCAGGCAACCGCGAACATTAGGATCGGGAGCAGGCCGAATCGTGCCCGCAGCGGATTGGTCATCTCTACCTCCGAGCCGGAAGGTAGCGAAGCCGCGCGCGTGCGGCAACTACCGACCGTCGGTCAGCAGCTTTACGAGCTGGTCGGCCCAGTGCTGGAAGACGCGCTGGTTGGCGTCGCCGCGATACGACTGCATGCCGCCGCCGCGCCGCGTGGACATGACCGCCAGCAGCACTTTGCCGGATTCGCTGTCGGAAAGCTCCGCCTCCATCGAGGCTCCATCCAGCACGATTCGGCCGGCTCGGTTGCCCTCGGTGCTGAGCGGCGCGATCTTGACGTAGAGGTCGGTCAGGGCCGCCTTGACGCGCAGCGTCTCGGGGCCCGCCTCTTTTGCGACGCGGTAGCCGTTGTCGCGCAGCGTGACCCGCAGCACGCGCCCGAATTCGCGCGTGAGCCGCATGCGCTCCTCGGGGTTGATCTCATTCGCATCCGCATCGGGATGGAACCAGGCCACCGTCTTTTCGACCAGCACGTGCTTGTAGGTGCGCAGGTCGAGATCGGGGGACTCATAGGCCCATATGCCCTGGTTGCCATCAACCGGCGCGAGCTTGCCGTAGTCGTCGAGGAACCCCGACCTACGAGCAACGGGCGTACTCCCGCACGCGAAGCACAGGAGTACGCCCGGAATCAGAATCAGAAGACGCGAGAGCGTCGTCACTTACTTTTTGGCGGCCTCGCCACCATCATTGCCGGCTTCTTTATCAACGCCGGCGCCTTCGGCAACCGTGGGAGCCGTCTCGGACTGCCACTTCTCGGCGTCCGCCTTGATCTCGGCGATGCGCTTGTACCAGTCGTCGGCCATCTTGCCGAGCTTGTCGGCGCTGGCCTTGAGAGCCTGCACCGAACTCGGGTTGAGCTCCAGCCCGAGCGCGGTCGAAACATCCTTGAGCGTTGCGACCAGCGGCTCCGACGCCGTCACGACGCCGTTGGCGTGCTGGCTGAGCGCCTGGTAGTTGGCGCGCGCAGCCTCGAGCCGCTTGCGGCGCGATTCGCGCATGTCCTCGGAGGCGATCTTCTCGAGGTCGCCCTCGTAGGTCTGGAAGTAGGTCGCCGCCGCCGCATCCATCTTGGCAATGCGCGTCTTGAGGTCGGTGATCTGCTTGTCACTCTTGTTCACGCTCGCCGCGAACTTCTTGTACGGCGCGTTCAGGTCGCCGCCCTCACTCTCGATCATCGACGCCAAGGTCACGATCGCGGTGCGAATTTCAAGCTCCGCGCTCTCGGCTGCCTTGCCGAAGTTCGAAACCTGGGAGTTGATCTTCTGCGACTCCTGCTGGCCCTGGGTCGTTCCGGCGCAGCCCACCACGAGCACGCACGCAACACAAAGAAGAGACTTAATTGCCCTCATGGAATTTCCTTTCACGGAGAATGTAACCCAATCAGGCTCACACGATCAGCCCCCGAATCAAGCTTTCGCCGCCCCACGCGGTCAGCAGGGTGAGCAGCAGCGCCAGTGCCAGTGCGACTGCGAAGACGATCGCCGCCTCGCTTCCGACCAGCGCGGCGACGAGGCTGCGCGAGCAACCGATCTTTTCCATCGTTGCCAACTCGCGGCGCCGCAGGCGGATCGAGAGCAGGAAAACCAAACAGATGGTGAGCAGCGTGCCGCAGCCGAGCAGCAAAGCGACCGCGATCACGTAGCCGCGCACCCGCACCACCGTCGCGATGAGCTCATTCATGACGGCACTCGGCTCCTCGATCTGGCAGGGTTCGTCGCGCCCGAGGTAGCGGCCGAGGAGCAGAGTGCGGGACTTGTCGTCGTGCGGCAGCGCGATCACCGCGGTCACCGGAAGCGCGGATCGGTCGCCGTGGAAATGGAAGCTGCCGAGGTTTTGGGGCGTGATTTCGTTGTACTGGACCACCGAGGCGTTGGCGGTGATGCGGTTGCCGTCGCGCTCGAGAACCTGCCCCTCAGCCCCCTTTTCGGCCAGGTCGCGATGCCCGTGGCCGAGCCCGGCAATCACCCAGGCGGTCTTGATATCGACGAACACGGCGTCGTCGTCGGGCGAGTGGCTGCGGCTCAGCACGCCGGTCACGCGCATCCGCAGCGGATAGGAGCCGGCCAGGTCGAAGAGGTTCTCGGGCGAGGTGACGACCTTGTCGCCGGGGCCCGCGCCGAGCGCTTCCGCCGCGGCGGCCCCGAGCACGCACTCGCCCAGGCCCGTGAAGAGCCCGCCGCGCTCCGTGGCCAGCCCTCGAAACCGGAAATAGTCGATCGTCGTCCCGACGACCGGCTGCTTGCGCACCGCGAACCGCGCGTGGATGGGAATCGCGTCGGCGAGACCGGTCGCCGCGATGCGGGTGACCTGCGCGTAGGGAATCGCCGCCGGCACCTCGCCCTCGAAGTAGAGGGCGCGCAGGACGAGATCGAGCGAGCTGCCCTTGTCGCCGATGATGACCGGAGTCGAGTCGGCGCGCGTCCGCAGGCGTGCCGCCGTCCGATCGACGAGCAGCTGGAGCCCCATCGGGATATAGAGCAGCAGCGCCAGCGAAGCGACGAGGATCGCCGTTTTCCCGCGGTTGTAGCGCATGTAGCGCCAGGCGAGGTAGAGCGTGTCGTTCACGCCAGCAACTCCGCGAAGTCGATCACCTGGTCGAATCGGGGCAGCAGCGCGTGATCGTGGGTCGCCACCACCAGCGTCGCCCCGCGGTCGGCGGCGAAGCGCTCGAGGATGTCGAGCGCGCGCTCCTTGTTGTCGGGGTCGAGGTTGCCGGTCGGCTCGTCGGCGAGGATCAGGGAGGGCGCGGCGACGAGGGCGCGGCAAATTCCGACGCGCTGCCGCTCGCCCTGCGAAAGCCGCGGCACCGGCTGGGAGAGCTTGTCGCCCAGCCCCACGCTTTCCGCCAGCTCCCGAGCCCGTTCGCGTGCCGCCGCGTCGAGGGGCAGGCTGCGATTGATCCGGAACGGCAGCAGCACGTTGTCGAGCACGTCGAGGTATTCGAGCAGCTCGAACTCCTGAAACACGAGGCCGACGGTGCCAATTCGGAAGTCGCGCCGCTCGGCGTCGGGCAGCCCCGTGATTTCGCGGCCGTCGATGCGAATCGTCCCGCCAGCCGGCGTGAGAATGCCCGCCAGGAGGTGCAGCAACGTCGTCTTGCCGCACCCGCTCGCGCCGATCACCGCCGCACGCGCACCGCTCTCCACCGTCAACTCGCCGACGCGCAGTCGGAACCCACCGGCGGGGTATTCGAAGTCGAGTTGTTCGATACGAATCATGGCGCGCCCGATGGTACCGAGAACGAGCAGCGGACAAATTGATGGAATAGACTTCATCCAGATGGACAAAGGATGGGTCCTCATCACCGGCGCTTCGTCGGGAATCGGCGAGGAGTTCGCGCGTCTGTTTGCCGAGGACGGCCACCCGCTCGCGCTCATCGCGCGGCGCGAGGCCATGCTGGAGAATCTGGCGGCCTCGCTTCCGGTCGAAGTACGAATCCTCCCGCAGGATCTCTCGGAGCCGAACGCCGCCGAACACGTCGAGCACTGGCTGCATGTCCAGGAGATCGAGGTGGAGACGCTCGTCAACAACGCCGGCTTCGGCAAGCTGGGCGAGTTCATCCATCTCGACCGCGGCGAGCAGATGCAGATGATCGGCCTCAACGTAATGACGCTGGCGGATCTCACCCACAGACTTCTGCCCGGGATGATTGAGAGGGGGCGCGGGGGCGTACTCAACGTCGCATCGCTGGCTGCGCTGCAGGCGGGCCCCTACATGGCCACCTACTACGCGACGAAGGCGTTCGTCCTGCACCTGACGGAGGCGCTTCGCGAGGAGACGCTGGGCAAGGGCATAACGGTGAGTGCGTTCTGCCCCGGGCCCGTGCTGACGGAGTTCGGTGATGTCGCGGGCAGTTCCAGCTCGCCCCTATTCCGCGTGGGCGCCATGAGCTGTGAGCGCGCCACGCTGCTCGGCTACGAAGGCTTCCGCAAGGGACGCGCCGTCATCCTTCCCGGATTCATGACCAAGCTCGTGAATCTCCTAGTGCGACTAACTCCGAGAGCGATTACCCGCAAGATCGTCAAGAGACTGCAGGAACCCCAAGAGACCGCTCGCTTCGGCTTTGGGCTTTGGGCTTTGGGCTTTGCGAAACGACCAGACCGACCGATCGCGAACGATTTG
>CBDURV010000043.1:0-13091 GCA_965369495.1 uncultured bacterium | reverse complement strand
CTGCACCAGTTCGGGCCGCGCGGCGAGATGATCGAGACGATGGCGGACGGCACGACCCGCACCGATGTCTACGGCATGGTCGTCACCGGCTTCTCCAACGGCCCGATCGTAGCTATCTACATGATCTCCCTCGCGCTGCTGCTGGTGCATCTGCTGCACGGCATCGCGAGCATATTCCAGACGCTGGGCCTCAAGCACGAGACGATCAATCCGCTCGTCGCGAAGGGCCTGCCCGCACTCGCCGTGCTGATCGTGCTCGGCAAGATGTGGATCGCACTTTCCATCTTCTTCGGCGGCGCAGGAGCCTGATGATGAAGCTAGACGCACGCATCCCCGACGGACCGCTCGCCGACAAGTGGACGAGTTTCCGTCAGCACATGAAGCTGGTCAACCCGGCCAACAAGCGCAAGTACAAGATCATCGTCGTCGGCTCGGGCCTGGCCGGTGGCGCGGCCGCCGCGACGCTGGGCGACCTCGGCTACAACGTCGATTGCTACTGCTACCAGGACAGCGCCCGCCGCGCGCACTCGATCGCGGCGCAGGGCGGAATCAACGCCGCCAAGAACTACCCGGGCGACGGCGACTCCATCTGGCGCCTCTTCTACGACACCATCAAGGGCGGCGACTTCCGCGGCCGCGAGGCGAACACCTACCGGCTGGCCGAGGTGTCCAACAACATCATCGACCAGGCGGTCGCGCAGGGCGTGCCGTTCGCGCGCGACTACGGCGGCCTGCTCGACAACCGCTCCTTCGGCGGCGCGCAGGTTTCGCGCACCTTCTATGCACGCGGCCAGACGGGACAGCAGCTGCTGCTCGGCTGCTACAGCGCGCTTTCACGCCAGGTGCACAAGGGCACCGTGAAGATGCACGAGCGCAAGGAGATGCTCGACCTCGTCGTGGTCAACGGCGAGGCGCGCGGCATCATCACGCGCGATCTCGTGTCGGGGCAGATCGAACGCCACGCGGCGCACGTCGTGCTGCTCTGCACCGGCGGCTACGGCCGTGTCTTCTACCTGTCGACCAACGCGATGGGCTGCAACGTGACGGCGGCGTGGCGCGCCCACAAGCGCGGCGCGGCGTTCGCCAACCCCTGCTACACGCAGATCCACCCCACCTGCATTCCCGTCCACGGCGACCAGCAGAGCAAGCTCACCCTGATGAGCGAGTCGCTGCGCAACGACGGCCGCATCTGGGTGCCCAAGGACGCGGCCAACGTGGGCAAGGCGGCCGGCGAAATCGCCGAGGACGACCGCGACTACTACCTCGAACGCAAGTACCCGAGCTTCGGCAACCTGTCGCCGCGCGACATCTCATCGCGCAGCGCCAAGGAGGTCTGCGACGAGGGGCGCGGGATCGGCCACGGCGGACGCGGCGTCTATCTCGACTTCCGCGACGCCATCGAGCGCCTCGGTCGCGACGAGATCGAGGCGCGCTACGGCAACCTGTTCGACATGTACGAGCGCATCACGGGCGAGAACCCGTATGACGTTCCGATGCGCATCTACCCCGCGTCGCACTACACCATGGGCGGCCTGTGGGTGGACTACCACCTGATGAGCAACGTCCCCGGCCTGTTCGTGCTGGGCGAGGCGAACTTCAGCGACCACGGCGCGAACCGACTCGGCGCCAGCGCCCTCATGCAGGGCCTTTCGGACGGTTACTTCGTGATTCCCGACACGCTCGGCAACCACCTCGCGTCCAACAAGTTCGACGAGGTCACGACCGAGCACGAGGCGTTCGCGGAGTGCGAAACGGATGCGACCGAACGGCTCGACAAGCTGCTGGCGGTCGGCGGCAAGCGCTCCGCCAATTCCTTCTACAAGGAATTGGGCCTGCTCATGTGGGAGAAGTGCGGCATGGCGCGCAACGCCACCGGACTCAAGGAGGCGCTCAAGCGCATTCCCGAAATCCGCGCTGACTTCTGGAAGAACGTCAAGGTCACCGGCGACCGCAATTCGTTCAACCAGGACCTGGAGAACGCGGCACGCTGCGCCGACTTCCTCGAGTTCGCCGAGGTCATGTGCCACGACGCGCTGCAGCGCGACGAGTCGTGCGGCGGCCACTTCCGCGAGGAGCACCAGAGCGAAGAGGGCGAGGCGGTCCGCAACGACAAGGACTTCTGCCACGTCTCCGCATGGGAGTTCAAGGGCGTCGATAAGAAGCCCAAGATGTGGAAGGAACCGCTCAAGTTCGAAAACGTCGAGCTGTCGACGAGGAGCTACAAGTAATGGACCTCACGCTGCACATCTGGCGCCAGAAGAGCCGCGAGGCCGAGGGGCGCATGGAGACCTACCGCGTCACCAAGATCAGCCCCGGCAGCTCGTTTCTGGAGATGCTCGACATCCTCAACGAGGACCTGATCATCAACGGCGTCGAGCCGGTCGCCTTCGACGACGATTGCCGCGAGGGCATCTGCGGCATGTGCTCGCTGGTGATCAACGGCGTGCCGCACGGTCCCGATCGCGGCGCCACCGTCTGCCAGCTTCACATGCGCAAGTTCCACGATGGCGACGAGATCTTCATCGAGCCGTGGCGCGCCAGCGCGTTTCCCATCGTGCGCGATCTGGTCGTGGACCGCAGTTCATTCGAGCGCGTCATTCGCGCCGGCGGCTACATCAGCGAAAAGTGCGGCTCGGCGCCCGACGCCAACGCCATTCCCATCGTCAAGATGGACGCGGAGCTCGCCTTCGAGGCGGCCGCCTGCATCGGTTGCGGCGCCTGCGTCGCGGCGTGCAAGAACGCCAGCGCGATGCTGTTCGTCTCGGCCAAGGTGGTGCACTTCGGCCGCCTGCCGCAGGGCCAACCCGAGCGCGGCAAGCGCGCGCTGGCGATGGTCGAGCAGATGGACAAGGAAGGTTTTGGCAACTGCACCAACCAGTACGAGTGCGAAGCGGTCTGCCCCAAGGCGATTCCCGTCAGCTTCATCGCGGAGATGAACCGCGACTTCCTGAAGGCAGCGCTGAGTACCGCGGAGTACGCGTAGACGGCTACCGCTGAGTACGCGTAGTCGGCCAATAGCGGACGGTGTTGTCGCCGCCGGTGGAGATCAGCGTGCCGCCGTCGGCCGACCAATCGAGGTCGTAGACATACGACTCGTGGCCGGAGAGCGTCAACACCGTCTCGCCCCGGGCGAGATCCCAGAGGCGGATCGTGTTGTCGTCGGAGCCCGAAGCGAGCCGCGTTCCGTCCGGATGAAACGCCAGCACGTAGACGGGAACGGTGTGGCCGCGAAGCGCCTGGAGCACGGCTCCGGTGCGCGCGTCCAGGATGCGAATCACGCCGGCGCGGTCGCCGCAGGCAATGATCGGCCGCGTCGGGTGCGCGGCAATCGACTGGATATCGAACTCCGAGATGGTCAGCGTCTTTCGCAGCTTGAGAGCCGAGTCGAAGATCTGCAGCAGGCCGGTGCAGCCGCCGAGGTAGACGCGCTTGCCGTCCGGGGAGTAGCAGATCGAGGGCTCCGGGTTGAAGCGTGACCTGGTGGGATGCGTCCAGCGATGCCGGATGCGTCCGTCCGCCGCGTCCACGATCGCGGCGTGGCCCGAGTAGCCGGCAATCGCGATCGTGTCGCCGCGCGGGGAGGGAACGGCGCGCACGTAGAGACGGCCCGGGACATTGCGGCAGACCCGCACGTCGCCCGACGCATCCCAAATCTGGAGCCAGCCCTCATCGGCGGCGCTTCCGAGATCCGTACTCAAGCTGACAACGCCGCCGTCGGCCAGGTAGGCGGCGTCGAACACGCGCCGGCCGCGCGTGGCGTAGCGTCGCTTGACCAGGCCGGTCGCGATGTCGCTAATCGCGATGCTGCCATCCCACCCGCCGCTCATCAGCTCCGGCGCGTGAGGAGCGTAGCCCACCGCGTAGATGTACGGGTAGGCGTTGCCGTCGGCCCGCGTCTGGTGCGGCCGGAGGAGACGGCGCGCCTGCTCACCCAGATCGAGGGCGCACAACTCATCGACGCCGAGACAGTACAGTCGATCGCCCGTCGGCTGAAACGCGAGCGCGGTCGGCCCGCGCGGCGCGACGAAGCGGTGCGTGCGAACCCCGCCGACGAGGTCGAACACGCACACGGTCCGGTCAATCGAAGCAGACGCGAGGCGCAGGCCCGAGTCGTCGAACGCGACGGCACGCACGGCACTCCGGTGGTCGAGAAACTCGTGCAGCAACGCGCCCGTAGCGAGGTCCCACACCTTGACGCTCGAATCGTGGGAGGCGGTTGCCAGTTTCGTCCGCTGGCCGTCGATGGCGAGTCCGAATACCAGGCTGGAGTGGGAGACGGTGAACTGGCGCTCTCCATCGAGCAGCACGCGCACTTCGTTTCCGAAGACGCGGAACTTCCGCCGCCCAACGGCCAGCGGAATTCGATCGAGAGGTCGGGCCTCGTACTGAATCGACTCCGTCCGGAAAAGTGCGCGTCCACTCGCGGTATCGTGCAATGTGACGGGCACGGTCCGCAGTGCCTGCGCGTTCTGCTCCCATTGCGACGTCGATCCGACACGCCCCTTGCGATCGAAATCGTCGGTGATGGCGGACCGCGGTCCGGACACGATGCTCGGCACGGCGTCGCCGCGGCGGAGCGCTCCAGCCTCCCCGATGAAGATGTACGGCGAATCGCGCGGAATTCGTTGCACCGTGCGATCGGCCGCGTTCATGACGAAGCGCCACTCCCAAAAACGCAGTCGCTTCGGGACGCGCCGCAGGTGGTGCAGCGCGAGACTCGGATCGTCGTCGCGAAGGGCCGCCTCCGCCACACGGACTTCGGCGCGCGCGGCCAGGCGCAGGGCTCGTTCCTCGCCGCGCAGCGCGATCACGTAGCCGACGGCAAGCGCGACCACGACGGCAATTGCGAGCGATACCGGCAGCCATTGCCGCACCAAAAAGCGTCGGACAATCCGATACGGATGCGGCGGCGAAGCGTGCACCGGTTCGCCCTTCGCCGCGCGACGAAGATCGGACGCCAGCCCTGCCGCGCTCGGGTAACGCTGATCCGCTTCGGCCGACATCGCCTTGGCGATCACGACGCCGAGATCGCCCTTCACGTCGCACGGCAGCTCCTCGCTGGTGACCAGCGCGCGCAGCGTCACGGCCGCTCCACCGCCATCCATCGGATGCCTGCCCGCGATGACCTCGTGCGCGAGCACGCCGAGGGCGTAGATGTCGGATCTCGTATCGACGCCCGCCCCGCGAGCCTGTTCCGGACTCATGTAGGCGAGTGTGCCGATCACGGATCCGTCGAGTGTCTGCGTAATGTCGGCGGTGATCGAACGCGCCACGCCGAAGTCGAGCACCTTGGGGTCGCCGTCGGGAGTCACCAGCACGTTGGCGGGCTTCAAGTCGCGGTGAATCACGCCGTTTCGATGGGCGTAGTCGACGGCATCGCAGACCTTCGCGACGCGCTCGATGCGTTCGTCGAGCATCAGGTCGCCGGAGCCGTGCGTGATCTGCGGGCCCTCGATCAACTCCATCACGATGTAGGGCCGCTCGTCGCGCGTCGATCCGAAGGCGTGGATGTGCGCGATGCCGGGATGCTTCAGGCGCGCAAGAATTTCCGCCTCGCGGTGGAATCGCGCCAGCGCCCGATCGTTGAGCGCCTCGTGACGCAACACCTTGATCGCCACGCGCCGCCGCGGCTCCGACTGCTGCGCCTCGTAGACGTCCCCCATGCTTCCGCTGGCGATGCGGCGCACGACGCGATGCGGGCCAATCGAATCGACCGAGCAGTCGCGCTGCAGGAGTTCCGCGGCGGAGGGGATCTCATGCTCCCCGAGCAGGCGCTCGATCTCGGCGCGCGCCTCGGGGTCGCCATTGCACGCGCTGTCGAGCAACGCATCGCGCTCCGCCTCCGGCGTCTCGTTGATAAGACGATAGATTTCTGCGAATTCCCGGGTCTGCATGCGCGATTCCTGACGAGCGATCCCTATCCATCGGCATACGCCCCGAATCGACTCAAGCTGATACGCCGGCAACATTCACGGCGACTGGCGACTTTTTCGCGAATCGGCCTGGTTACCCGCCGCGCAGGGCGGTGGCCAGGGCGGCGGCGGTGGCGGGGCGCTCGGCCGGGTGGAAGGACATCGCCGCGGCGACCGCCTCGCCCAGTGCGCCCTGCACGCGGCAGGGAAGCGCGGAACCGGCGAAGAGCGCGCGCTGGCGTTCGACCACCGTGAGGCCGTCTCCCGGATGCACGCCGGCCAACACTTCATGCGCCAGCACGCCGAGCGAATAGATGTCGGCGCGCTGATCGACCTCCCCGCCGAGCGCCTGTTCCGGGCTCATGTAGGCGGCCGTTCCGACGATGGAGCCATCGAGTGTCTGCCAGACTTGCGGATCGACCGAACGCGCGATGCCGAAGTCGAGCACGCTGGGCTGGCCCGCCGAAGTTACGAGCACGTTGGCCGGCTTCAGGTCGCGGTGGATGACGCCCGTTTCGTGCGCGTAGTGGAGCGCGTCGCAGACCGTTGCCATCAGCCGCACGCAGGCATCCCGACCGAGTCGCAGGGAATAGCAGGTGATCGGCACCCCTTCGATGAGCCCCATGACGATGTAGGGACACCCGCGCTCGGTGCTCCCGACCGCGTGGATGCGGGCAATCGCGTCGTGTTCGAGGCGTTCCAGGAGTTCCGACTCCCGCGCAAAGCGCGCGCGTGAGTTCGGCCCCGCGTCGCGGTCGCTCAGCAGCTTGAGCGCGACACGCTCGCCAGATTCCGGATGCTCGCACTCGTAGACCGTGCCCATGCCGCCGCTGCCGATCAGTCGGCACACGCGGTAGGGGCCGATGAACTCAGGCAGGCGCGGAGTCACGGCGCTTGCGCGGCCGCGCGCGGGAACATCCTTGCTGAACAGGCGCGTCATGCGCTGCTGCGCCGCACGGTCGCCGGCGCACGCCTGGTCCAGCACGCGCTTACGCTCCTCGAAGGGCAGGTCCACGAGCCGGCTGTAAAGTTCAGCCAGTTCGCGAGTCTCCATGCGGCGTCCCATCCGGTCTCTCCACCGGAGAGATCGGATGGTTGGGCACGCGACTAAAGGCCCCGATCAAAGCAGCCGGGCAATGAGATCGAGCGCCTGGCAGCGAATCAAGTAGTTGTAGCCGCGCATGAAGCGCACCGACATGGGCACGATCAACGGATCGCCAATCGCGCCCAAGCCGACGACGGCCATCGCACGCACGATGTTGGGATTTGAATCGCGCTCGTACTGGCGCTTAAGGATCTGCACCAGCTTCATGTCCGGCTCCGGAATCATGCCCAGCGCCATGATCATCGAGCCGCGCGTGACGGCGTTGCCCGAATCGCGCAGGATCGGCTCGAGATCCTCCATCGCCGCGCCGCGCTTGAGCATCACGAGGGCGATGGCCGCATTCGATTCGACGAGCGGGTCGCGGTACTTCTTGAGCAGTCGCCGCACCTCCGCGATGCCCTCTTCACGCCCGTGGAAGCCGAGCGCCAGCGCCCCGTAGCCGAGGAAGTGGGCGCCGCGCATCATGCTGCCGCGCTGCTGCGAAGTTCCCGGGGTGTTCTGGCCCGGCTTGCGCCTGCCTTTGGTCGACGCAGTGCCCCCGAGCGAAGTCTGCCCAAGTGAGGCCCTACTGAGATACTTGATCGTGAGCGGGACCGCCTGCTTATGGCGCGCGAGGCCGAGCGCGAGCGCCAACACCGACTTCGTGGTGAGTGGCTGGCGCTTGCGGTACGCCTCTTCGAGCGTCTCGCGCGCTTCCTGCGATTCGATGCCGACAATGCCCAGCGCGAGATAGACGAACGCGCGGTCCTCGCCGCCGGGGAAGACATTGTCGCGCAGGTACTCCAGCAGCAGACCGGTGGACTGTTTGCCGCCGATGTGCGCCAGCGACATGGCGGTGAAATGCATGACCGCGGGATCGCGCCGGAAGTCCCGCGCGAACTGTGCCAGACGCCGAACGTCGTCGTTGTCGCTGCGGCGCACGAGCATTCCCATCGCAATCGCGATCGACTCGCGCACCGGCCGCGGCGTTTCCCGCTTGTACATCATGCGGAACAGGTCGTCGGTGTAATCGCGCGCGCGTCGGCGGCCCAGAGCGGTGATCGCCAAACCGCGCGTCCCCTCGGTCCACTTGCGCGATCCGATGGCCGCGCGATAGAGCAGCCGGTTCACATCGATCGTCTTGCCGGCAAAGCCCAGCAGGTGCGCCGAGAAACGGCGGCGGTCCTCCTCGGAATTGTCGGGCGACTGGTGCGCGCGGTAGCGGACACTGCTACGGACATAGTTGAGGTGCCACTCCAAAACGGCGGCCGAATCGGCGCTTCGGTCCATGAGTAACCCGGTCAGCGCCAGACTCCGCGCTGCGATGGGGCGTCGCTTGTCAGCGGCGATCGACGTGAACATGCGGCGGTTGTGCGTGAGCCCGAGCAGGCCCATGCCGTAGATGCTCGCCTCCTTGACGTCGAACCACTTCTCCAGCGGCGCATCGCTGCGGCGCGTGAGAGCGCGATCGACCTTGGGGTCGCCGAACTTGCCCAGCGCCACCGCGGCCGCGGAGCGCACGTCATGGCTCTTGGGATCGGCGAGCGCCTTCAGGAGGATCTGCGAAATCACCTCCTTGCGCAGCTTCTTGCGCACGCCCGGGTTGTTGACGCGCAGTTTTCCGCCACCGCTAACAGGCGTCCCGCGCAGACGGCTCGCGATGTAGTACTCGCGGTTGTACTCCCACCAGATGCGCCAGTTGTGCTGCTGCCCGTCGCTGGTGATGGTGATGGGAGGGCCGCCGCGCTGGCCGTTCGGCGTCGTCGTGCCGCCCGGGACGCTGACGCCGAATGCAGTGCCGCCGCCGCTGGTGGCGGGCGCCCGACCCGATCCGCCATGAGACCAGGCAACTGCTGAAAAGAGCGCGACTGCAACCAAACTGCGCATGCGTTTCCCCTTGTAGAGGTGGGAACGCAGCACGACTGCCTATTGTTCGGCAAGCCAGTCAAGCGCGCCGAGGAGAAGCTCCGAGGGCGGATCGGGATCGTCGATGTAGAAGACGAATCCATCTCCCCGCGGCCCCCCAATTGCAACGCACGCGTCGCCGATCGTCAAAAGTGCGGCGCCCACACCGGTCACGGGCTGCACCTCCAGGTCGACGGCCGGCAGGCGCGGAACGCACGGCTCCGCGCGACCGCTCACGGCCGGGTCCATCGGCTCCATGAGCCGCGTCAGATGCAGTCGTGCGAGCAGCGGCCCGCCGCCCCCGGCAAGCAGCATGCGCCCGCCGGCCAGCACATAGTCGCGCAGCCGGGGCGCCGCCTCCGCCGAGACGTCCACGCCGCAGACGATGCGGAATGGCTGGCGCCCGGTCGCTGCGCGCCAGTCCGCCGAAGCGAGCGTCGCGCGCGCCCGGAAGGAAAGCTCGCGCGTACCGTCGAGAGTCACGTAATGCACGACGCGATTTTAGTCCTTGCCCGAACCCTTGGGCGGGATACCAATTCAGTGGAGCGAGTCGCTCCCCCGTGAGTCCGCATAGCCGGGACAGAAGGCCGCATTAGCGCTAGCCCCACTCCCAAACGCTGACATCTGACAGATTCCCACTTCCTTAGCGGCCAACCGGTCGGGCCGAGGTCCGGCGGACGATACGACACGAGGATTCAACGGGCTCCGCGCCAAGCGCGGGGCCCGATTTTTTTCTCCCCGTTGGGCGCGTGCCGATCGATCTGTTCGCAGCTCCATTGTGCGCAAGATTGGTGGGCATCCGTCCCCCATCGCAGGGGAAGGAGAGGGGTGCGGGGAGAGGGGGCGCCATGCGCCTGCACGGACACCCCCACTGCGTCATCGATGGCGCAAGCGGCGCGCACAATCCCATCCCCGACAACGCGCTACACCCATCTCGCAGCGCAGGTAGTTCGGGATCTGCGGGATCTGTGTCAGGCACAGAAGATCGGCGATCGACGGCCGGTTTCTTGGCAATCGGTTACGGTTCTTGCGCCTTGGAAGAACGACGGCCGACACTGATAGCTCGAACGCTGGTCGTGGCGCTGATTGCCGCGCCCGGCCTCGCGGCGCTGACGTTCGTCGCGATCCACCACTACGATCACTTGCTGGGACGCAATGCGGTTGGGCTCGTGCTGCTCGGTTTCGCGGCGATCTACTATTGGGCGTGCATTGC
This sequence comes from uncultured bacterium, assembly GCA_965369495.1. GTDB lineage: Bacteria > Planctomycetota > PLA2 > PLA2 > PLA2 > JBCDBY01. The sequence goes on along the minus strand of CBDURV010000043.1, from coordinate 2,977 downwards.
CGTCGCGCGGCGGTCGGCGAGTCTGCCCAAAGTCGCGCTCGCCGGGTGGGCGGCCGCCCTCACGATTGCATGCGTCTTCGCCGGCCGCGCGGCCTACAAGGCCCTCAAGGTGGATCCCCGCACCCGCGCCGACGCGCTGCACGGACTCGATTGGCCTGCGCAGTACTTTCGCGAAGGGCGAGGCACGTCCCGTACGTATTGGCAGCCCTACGTGTATTGGCGACGCATCGTCAGCGAGACGAAGTACATCAACGTCGATGAGCGCGGCATTCGCCGATCGTGGTCCGCTCCGGATGCGGGAAGCGAGGCTCCGCGGATCTTCTTTTTCGGTGGCTCCACGATGTGGGGTACCGGGGCGCCGGACGAAGGGACGATACCCTCGCTCGTGGCGAAAACACTCGCGGACGGGCGCGCGCCGGTGCGGGTCGTGAACTTCGGCGAACTCGGGTACGTGAGTACGCAGGGCTTGATCCGGCTGCTGCTCGAACTGCGGCGTGGCAACGTTCCGGATCTCGTCGTTACCTACGATGGCGTGAACGATACCTACGCGGCCTTTCAGACGCGCCAACCCGGCATCCCCCAGAACGAGTCGCGGCGTCGTCAGGACTATATGCGTGGCTGGGGCGGATCGCCTCCGGCTCCGCGCGAGTGGGAACGCGGGGAACTCGCCGATGAAGTTGCCGCCCTCTACCGCGAGAATCTGCGCGTGCTCGCCGCACTCGCCAAGGAGTACGGGTTCGAACTGGTCAGCTTCTGGCAGCCGTCGCCCTACGTCGGAAAGCCCCTGACAGCGTACGAGCAGGAAGTGGCCGACGCGCGCGGCCAACCCATGGCCGAATTCGTTCGCCTGGGCTACGCGGCGGTCGCGAAGCTGAAGTTTCCGCCCTGTTTTCACGACATCAGCGGAGTGTTCGACTCGCAGAAAGCGCCTCGGTACATCGACTGGTGCCACATCGCACCCCAGGGGAACGCCGACGTCGTCACGGCCATGATGCCGCATCTGCAGGCCGCGCTGGATCGAGCAGCGTCTTCGCGCTCCCCGGAGTCCTCGAATCGTCGTGGCGGTTCGCGCAAGGACCGCTGAGGGGATTGGATCGATCTCGGGAAAATAGTGACTGGCGCCGTACTTCCGTGAAACTGTCTGGTCTATGACAGTCGTGAAGCTGACACCGGACGAGATCGAGGCGCTGCGCCAACGCATGGAGCAGGACCGCTTCGAGTTTCGCTCGCTCGACCACGCCCACTTCCAGGCGCGCGGCCCCGGCGTCGTTGTCAACGCCTACCGCAGCGGCAAGGTGGTCATCCAGGGCAAGCAGGCGGACATGTTCGTCGAGCGCAATGATCTCGGCGGGGACGCTCTGCCGAGTGGCGGCGGCGGGTCGGGCAGCAAGACCGGCAGCGCGCGCACGCTGGAGGTCACGACGGTGGGCAGCGACGAATCGGGCAAGGGCGACTACTTCGGCCCGATGGTCGTCGCGGCCGTCGTGGTGGAGCCCGGGCAAGAAGGAGACCTGGCGCGCGCGGGCGTGCGCGACTGCAAGCAGATGGCCGACTCGGCCGTGCTGCGCTCCGCCGTGGCCATTCGTGAACTCTGCCCGCACGCGGTGATCCGCCTCGATCCGCCCGACTACAACAAGGCGCACGCTACCGATGGCAATGTCGCGATCTTCCTCGCCCGCATGCACGCCGAGGCGATCGCGCAGGCCGTCGCGGTCGCGCCCGCCTGCGAGCGGGTCGTGATCGACCAGTTCACCTTCGCCTCGCGACTGGAAGAGGCGCTCGCCAACGTGGGCGTGGATCTCGAAGTCGAAATTCGGCCCAAGGCGGAGGACAACCCCGCCGTCGCGGCCGCGTCCGTGCTGGCGCGCGCGGAGTTCCTGATCGCGCTCAAGGAGCTTGGCGCGGAGTGGGGCATCACCCTGCTCAAGGGCGCCAGCGCCGCAGTGGAGCGCGTGGCGCGCGAACTCTTCCGCGCGGGCGGCCACGACGCGCTCGACGCGGTTGCGAAAACGCACTTCCGCACGACGCAGCGCGTGACGCAGTAGCAATCCCGAAGAGCGAGACGGGTTACGATGCAACCGTGCGCGGAGCGACGTTAGCCCTGCTTCTCGCCGCGGCCACGGCCTTGGCGCAGACCCCCTCCGAGGGACCGCTCTCGCCCGAGGAGATCGAGATCATCGAGGAGTTGGTCGTGCAGCTTGGCGCCAACAGCGCCATCGACCGTCTCGATGCGCAGCGTCAACTCGTGCGGTTTGGCCGGCGCGTCGTGCCGTTGCTGCGCGCCATCGATCCCGACGAACCGGAGGCGCGCATGCGCAAGAGCGCCGTACTCGGCTGGTTCGAGACGGTGGTTCTCTCGGCGGAACTCGGCGGCTCGCATCTCGCGGCGGGGCAACCGGTGGCGCTCACGATGAAGCTCACCAACTACACGCGCGAAACCTACGTGCTGCCGATCAGCGTCGACGGCCAAACGCCGTTCACGATTGGCATCGGCACCAAAATGCGGAGGCTCAAGCGCTCGGAGCTGGTCTTCTTCCCGGACATCGGCAGCCGCCAGCACGCGACGCTCCCGCCCGGGCAGTCGCTCAAGGTGCGCGTCGCGATCGGGCCCAAGGATCTGCCGCGCAGCGAGGAGACGAGCTTCACCCTCATCGCCCACTACGTGACACGCAACAGCCTGCTCCTGCGAAGCCGATCCACGGAGGCAGGCAGGGCCACCGAAACAAGCAAAGTCGTCGGCGACCCGGGTCCGCTTTCGCTCTCCAGCGAGACGGTCACCGTTCATGTGCGAACGCATTCGGCCCGGGAGCTGGAGACGGCGCTCGCCGACCCGGCGCTGCGCAACTCGGCGCTGCTGGAGATCCGCTTCCGTACGGACAAGTCGCTGCTGCCACTGCTGCGGCGCCATCAGCGGGACGAGGATCTGCGACTGCACGCGATCAAGCGCCTCGGGCTGGAGGGCGACCTGCAGGATCTC
>CBDURV010000042.1:0-13111 GCA_965369495.1 uncultured bacterium | reverse complement strand
CCGCCGATTTCCAAGACGCGGTCGAGCTTGCACTCGAGCGCGATGCCGCATTCGCCAATGCGCGGCGGCGCGACGCGTTCGCTGGCGACGGCCGTGATGCCCACCTCGTCGAACTCGCTCACGCCGTAGGGATGATCGACCGAGCTGCGCACCATCTGCGGCGCGGCCGCCTCGCCGAGGATGTTCACGACGAAGTCGCCGGTCGCCTCGATGTTGCGGCGCGTGTCCTTGGGCTCGCCGGTGCCGCGGTTGCCGATGGCGATCATGATCATCGGCGGTTGGCCGCCCAACGCCTGGAAGTAGGAGAAGGGCGCGGCGTTCAGGACGCCGTCGGGGGCCCGCGTGCTCACCCACGCGATCGGGCGCGGGACAATGCAGGAAATCATCAGGCGGTAGGTGCCGCGCTTATCGAGGGTCGCCGGATCGATTTGCATGGCAGCCATAATAAGAAGAATGTTCAAGACGCCCTACACGGTCCGCTTCGCCGACGTGGACAACGCCGGGATCTTCTATTACCCGCGTTTTTTCCACGCGTTCCACGTCGCGTTCGAGCAGTGGTGGGAGCAGGAGTTCGGGCGCGCCTACCACCTCATCCTCAACGAGGACAAGGTCGGCTTTCCCGCCGTGCACATCGACTGCGACTTCAAGAAGCCGGTCGTCTTCGGCGAGCCCTACGAGATCCACCTCGGCGTCAAGCGCATCGGCAAGACCTCGGTCACGTTTCGCTATGAGATCCGTCACCGCGACACGGGAGAACTGCACGCGGTGTCGGACACGACCAAGGCGGTCATCGACATGAACATCTTCAAGGCGCGCCGATTGCCGGACGACATCCGGAAGGCGTTCGAAGGACTCCTAATCGACTAAAAGATATCGACGAGATCGATGATGAAGTCGATTTCGGTGACGGCGACGTCGATGGCGACTTCGAGCTGGTCGCCCAAACCCTCGACGGTGAAGTTGCCGTCGATGGGGAAGTTGGGAATGTCGATGTTGCCGTCGATCGTGCCGATCGCGTTGGTCACCTCGTCCGTGACCAGATCGATGTCGAGCTGGAGCGAGTCGGTGGTCAGCGTGGTGTCGTAGCTGTCGAGGTCGATCTCCCACCTGCCGGCGAGGACCGCCTGGACGTCGGTGGCGGAGTTCTGGATCGTGCTCATATCGACGTCCGCGTTGATGCCGAGCGACTTGCCGTTGGGCGAGATGCCGTGGAAGCTGATCTGGACGCTTCCGTCAATTGCGCCCAGCGAGGCCATGTCGATGCCGCCGCTGTAAGGATCGATGGCGATGCCGTCGCCGTCCACCTGGAAGCGGACCGCGATGTCCCCCGTGCCGAAGGACAGGTCGGCGCCGTTCTGCGTGAGCGTGCCGATCATGCCGTTCGCCTGGCTGGGCGGATCGTAGCTGTAGTCGCCGGCGGGAAGCTCGCCACGCGCGGCGGCCATGGCGTATTCCGCCAGCCTCTGCTGCGTCTCGATCGACTCCTCGAAATTCTCGGCGAGGTCGTCGATATCGGTGCCGCCGAGCAGCGCGAGTGCGGCGAGGCCGCAGCTCTGGGTGATAAAGGCGATGAATATTCCAAGGGCAAGCTGCTTCATGACGGAGATCTCCTGTTGCGCTCTTCTTTTCGACCTCCTGCGTGCCCGGCTGAATGAGGTGATTTGCCAATGAACCTCGATGGGACATCTGACCGAGACGCCCGCTTGCGATTTCGCCCCGCTTTGGGACGATTTCGTCCGTGCATGAAATCATCTGCTGCGTTTCGACCGAATTGGAAGGCGCGCGACTGCGTGCCGCGGGCGTGCCCGTGCTCGTCACCGGCGTCGGCCCCGTCAACGCGGCCTGCGCCCTCGCGATCTACATGAGCACCCAGGGGGCGCTGCGCGTCGTCGTCTGCGGTGTCGGGGGTGCTTACCCTGGCTCGGGGTTGGCCGTGGGCGATGTTGTCTGCGCGGAGAGCGAGGAGTACGGCGATCTGGGTGCCGACTCGCCGGATGGGTTCCTCGACATGCAGGCGCTCGGCATTCCCGTTCTCGACGGCGACCCGCCGCTCTACAACCGGATGCCGGTCGAACTCTTCCCCCTCGAGCGCCGCGCCGCGTTCGTAACCGTCAACACCTGCACCGGCAGTGACGAGGCGGCGCGCGCCATCGCGGCACGCACCGGCGGCGCGGTCGAGTCGATGGAGGGAGCTGCGTTCGCGCATGTCGCGCGTCACTTCGGCGTGCCCGTGGCGGAAGTGCGCGGCATTTCCAATCTGGTCGGCGACCGGGATCGCGGCGCGTGGCGCATCGCGGAGGCCGCCGACGCCGCGCAGGAGGCGCTGCTCCCGTGGCTGCTGGCCGACGACTGAGCCGGGATGTACTGAGGCTGGGGATTTCGCCCTGCCCGAACGACACGTTCATCTTCCACCAGTTGCTTGATCAACACGGCGACGAGTACGAACTCGTCATGGACGATGTCGAGGCGCTCAACGTGATGGCGGCGCGCGGCGAACTCGACATCGCCAAGGTCTCCGTCGCCGCCTTCGCCGAACTGCGCGACGACTACGGCCTGCTGCACGCGGGTGGCGCTGCGGGCTTCGGTGTCGGCCCGCTACTGGTAGCACGCGAGACGCGCGAACCCGGCGGCGTCATCGCGATCCCCGGGCAGCGCACGACGGCGGCGCTGCTCCTGCGGCTACTCGGCGAGTTCGAGACCACGGTGCTGCGCTTCGATCGCATCGAGGCGGCGGTGCTGAACGGGGATGTGGACGCCGGCGTGCTGATCCACGAGGGGCGCTTCACCTATGCCGAGCGCGGCCTGGTCAAGCTGTGCGACCTCGGTGAACTATGGGAGCAGCGCACGGGCCGGCCGATCCCGCTGGGCGGCATCGCAATGCGGCGTTCGCTGGGCGCCGACGCCGCGCGCCGGTTCGACTCACGCCTGCTGGAAAGCGTGGAGGCTGCGTTGGCGCACCCCGATGCGAGCGCCGCGTTCGTGCAGCAGCACGCGCAGGAGATGGACTCCGACGTCGTGCGCCGCCACATCGAGCTCTACGTCAACGACTACACGCGCGCGATCGACGCCGAGGCGGTCGAGGAGTTGTTGCGGTTCGCGGACGGCACAGCCGCCAGCGAAGCGCTGTTTGCTTACTAGCCCCCAGGCCTTGCCGCTACCGATTCCCCGGCAGCGAATCGCTCATCGGCGCGTGTCCTCTTTCGAGGCCGCTTACTTGGGAAAATGGTGACTGGCGCCGTACTTCCTAGATCAGGTCGATGTCGTTGAAGGCGGGGGTGTAGCCGCTGTCGGGGAAGAGGGGGCCGGGCGCTACGCCGAGGTGGTTCTGGATGACGTTGCCGTAGAGGTCGCGGAAGTCGAGGCCGAAGGGCACGGTGCTCTCGGAATCGATGTGCGTCTCCAGCAACTCGCCGGTCATGCCGCCCGCATCGAGGCGGCCCTTGACGTTGCCGCCCATGACGAGGAACGGGTTGCCGTGGCCGTGGTCGGTGCCGGCGCTGCCGTTCTCGAAGACGCGGCGGCCGAACTCGGAGATCACGACGATCACGCAGCTGTTCCAGAGCCTGCGCGCCTTGAGGTCGGTCCGGAAGATCGAAAGCGCATCGTCCAACTGCTTCATGAGCGAGGCGTGGCGACCGTCGCTGCCGGTCCCGGTGGGATTGATGTGCTGGTTGGAGTGCGTATCGAATCCGCCGTAGCCGGTGTAGTAGACCTTCGTATTGAACACGTCCTGGCCGGCGAGCAGATTGGATACGGTGCGCAGGTTGCGGCCGAGCGAGGTGTTGGGGTACTTGGGATCGGGCTCTACCCAGTCTTCCGTCTCCGCCTGCACCTGTTCGATCAGCGAGTACGCCTGCTGGTTGGCCTGGAAGATCGAGAGGCCGGGCTCCCCGCCCGGATCCAACTCTCCCGCGAGAATCTCGCGCGCGACGCGCTCGCGCAGCACCTGGTCGGTCCGGTAGTTGGTATCGGGGTTGAGCGCGAACTTCTCGACCGAGGAGAGGATCGCGGGATCGGTCTCGTCCGATTCGAAGTCGCGACGCCGCCCCAGGCCCACCGAGATGACGCCCAACGGCTCGCTCGGATTCGAGCAGTACTCGTCGGCGAAGCGACCGAGCCAGCCGCGCCCATCGCCGGCGCCCGTATCGCGCACGCCGAACGAAAAGATGTCCTGGCTGGTGAAGTGCGACTGGTTGGGGTTGGGGTAGCTCACCTTCTGGACGATGTGCAGGTCGTTGTCGTCCCAGATCGATTTCACCGTCGGCAGGTTGTAGTGCAGCTTGAACCCGTCGCTGAGGTCGTGGAGCGCCTTGCCCGAGGGCAGGTTCTCGACCAGGTTGATCGACGGTCGCCGATCGACATAGGGCGACAGGTGCGTCGGCACGACCATGTTGAGGCCGTCGTTGCCGCCCAGCATGTTGACTACGACCATGAAGCGGCCGCGAATACCCTGGACCGCGCGCGCGGAACGCGCGCCGATGATCGGAAGGATGCTGGCGGCGCCGGCTCCGAGGGCGGAGTTGCGCAGGAAGCGACGACGCGTCCAGTGTGTGCGTGAAGTTTTGCGTGTGGTCATCTCTTCGCCTCCTAGTTCTGGTGGCCGCTGTGGTACTGCGCGATCAGGAAGAGCAGCCCGCGCGTCTTCATCTTCACGTGCTCGTTGTTACTGGGGTTGTAGGCGAACGGAACGGTCGTGCCGTTGCTCTCCTGCGTCGTGACGTAGGCGATCGCCTTGGCGCGCGCACTGCCCGAAAGCTGCACGTCGAGAATCTTCGCCAGATGATCGACCAGCTGCGTCGCGCCGCGTTGGCCCGCGGGCGGAATGAGCGGCACGATCTGCAGATCGAAATCGTCGAGCTGATCGATTGCATAGGTAATGAAATTGACCCGCTCGAGCATGCCCTGCGAGGAGAGCCACGCGGTGCCGGTCGGCCAGCCGTTGACGTCGGGCGGCTGGAGCGGAACCTGGCCGAGGTTCTGCTGCAACCGCGTTTCCACGCGGCTCGCGTTGATCACGACGCTGGTCGGATGCAGGTCCACGTTGGCGGTGCGCATGAAGTCGAATACGAACTCGACGTGGTTGCGCACCTTGCCCTTGATCGCGCGGTTGGAGTACATCGCGCGGCTCAGGAGCATGCGCCGCAGGACCGGCTCCAGGTTCCAGTTGCTCGCGATGAGTTGGTCGGCCAGCGGCTTGACGATCACGTCGTGCGGATCGTCGTAGAGGAAGAAGTCCGCCAGCTTGCGGCAGATGAACATCGCGGCCTGATCGGGCCGTTCGCGCAGCGTCAGCGCCACGATGCCGCCGTCGGTGTCGCGCGTGTCGGTATCGACGGCCGTATCGTAGTCGGCGGCGTTGGCGCCGTCGGCCTCCTTCCAGTAGAGCGGGCCGATGCTGTCGTAGCCGAACTTGCCCTTCACGCCGAAGATCGTCTTCTCGGTCGCGTCGTGGCGCCCCGAACGGTAGCGCATGTCGAGCCGGTCGTCGGCGTAGATGGTGTGCGCGCGGTCGCGCCACCACTCGAAGCCGGTGAACGCCTTGGCCGCCTCCTGGATGTCCTCCTCGGTGTAGCCGTTGCCCTCGCCGAGTGTGAAGAGCTCCCAGAGTTCCCGCGCGAAGTTTTCGTTGGGCTTGCCCACGCGCGAAACACGGCCGTCGAGCCACTCCAGCATGGCGCGGTCCTTGGCCACCGCGATCAGCATGTCGCGCCAGTTGTAGGCGAGGCCCGTCGCACCGTCGCCCGTCGCGTCGCTGGTCGCCAGCGAGAAGCGCCGGAAGAGCTGGACCTGCTTGTAGAAGAACCAGTTCGCATCGACCGCGAAACCGGCGTCGCTCGTCGCGAAGTGGTCATGCAGGAACCAGGCAAGCCGCTCCTGGAACGGGTTGCTGTTCTTGATCAGCATGTGGATCCACCAGCGGCGATTGAGGCGGGAGTTGAGACTGTCGCGCGGAGGCGGGTTGCCGCCATAGACGGCGAGTGCGGCGTCCTCGACCGCGTCGTCATTGCTGAATCCCATGAGCCCCCCGACCGTCGTCGAAAGCCCGTCGGAGACCGCCTGCGTGATGCGCGCGGGAGTCGCGCCGAACGCGGCGCGGCGAAAGAGATGTCGCGCGTGGCGTTCGGGGAAGCCGCCCGTTTCCAAAGCGAGCGAGAACTCCTGGGTATACGTGAGGGCGAGCGGCAGGACCGCCATGAGCCCTTCGGGGTTGGTCACCTGCACATCCACCGAAGCTTCGGACGGACTCGCGGGCGCCCTGAATCGGGCGTGACGCTCATCGACGAACGTCGCGGTGACACGCGACCCGTTCACGAAGAGCTGCAATCCGTTCTTGAAGTTCGTGCCCTCGATCTCGAGCGTTTCGCCACCGGCGATGGGCACGCGGTCCTCTCCGGCCGTCGGTCCGGTGATGATGTTGAGGCGCGTGACGCCGGGCGGCGCGATGTAGCGGAAGACATCGGGGAAGGTCGCGGAATCGCCGTTCGGGTTGGTGATCGTGATGCTCGTCAGCCCTTCGCGGCTGGCGGGAGCGGTCACGGTGATCTCGCCCGTGACGACGCGCTTGACGCTGGCGACCACGTTTCCGAACAGCACGTCCGCGCCGGTGCTGAAACCGCGGCCTTGCAGTTTGACCTCGTCGCCGCCGGCCGTCGTCCCGAATGGGGCGAGCGGGCCGCCCGCCTGCGTCGTCACCTGGACGCTTGTCAGATCGATCAGCCCGGCGCTCGTGCCGCCGGGACCGCCTCCTCCCCCGCAAGCGCAGAGCATGCAGGAGAGTAGGCAAGCAAGCGCGAGCACGTAGCCCGCGCGAATAGAGCGCGAATGCATGACAACCTCCAAGTGGATCCCGCAGGAGAATCCCGTATCTGGCGCGTACCCACCGCCGAACGTGCCACCGTTCGGGCCGGGATCTCCAGTGCGTGTAGGCTCAAGCTACCGCTTTTGGGACGACATGGGAGCAATCCGCGGAATTCGTGTGGCCGTTGTTCGCAGACTGTCCTCGATGGGGACGCATGCCCCGGCAAGATGTACCGGCACTGGCTACTGGCGCTGGATCGATCTGATATTCTCAACGCTCGCGACGCGCCTGTAGCTCAGTGGTAGAGCGCCAGCTTCCCAAGCTGGATATGTGGGTTCGATTCCCATCAGGCGCTCCATTCATTCTGCGCGTGGCGAGGAGTGGGCCGCGCCTGGCGAGGAGTGGGCCGCGCGGAACGGGGCGCGCTTTCGATCTCGATTTTCGCTCGCGCCAGCTCTCGTTCGACGATGCGCACGCGCCGCAGGCAGACGGCCACGACGAGCAGCGTCGCCGCGACGAGAAAGTAGCCGGAAAGGAACATGCTCAGGTTCCCTCGGGGAGCGGGCAGTCCTTCGATGCAACCCACGCGGCCCAGTCCGTCTCGGCCGGCAGTTTTTCGCGGCGCGCCAATTCCGTGCGCGCCAGCTGGCCCAGATCTCCGTCCAGGATGGTGACCAGAACCGCGACGGCCTGCTTGACGCGCAGTCGCGCCAGCGCGCGCACCGCGGCGCCACACACCTTGGGCTCGGGATCCTTGAGCAGGCGGCTCAGCTCGCAGGCCAGATCCGCGCGTGCGATGGTCAGGCCGCCCAGCGCCTCGGTCGCCGCCTCGCGCACCGGCACGCGTTCGAGCCGATCACGGGCGAGGCCGAGCAACGGCGCGCGCGCCGCTTCGAAACCCGCGGCACCCACGAAGCGGGCCATCGCCTCGCGACGCTGGCCGTCGGGATGAGCGAGCTCGCGGATATCGACATAGCGTGCGAGATCACCGTGCTCCCAGAGGCGCGTGGCTTGCCGCAGGGCGCTCTTGTCGGGGTCCTGGAACCTGGCATCGCGTTGCAGCAGGATCAGGAAGCGCGCCGCCTCCCCGCCCTCGAACGTGCGCGCCGCGATCGCCAGTACGCCACAGTTGACGACCGTGTTCGGGCTGGGCTTCCAACTCTTGTCCTTCAGCAGGCGCCAGAGCAGGGCCAACGTGTCGGGAGCCGCGATGCGGCCCAGCGCGCGAATGGCGAGGAACTGATCCTCGATCTCGCTCGATGCGAAGAGCCGCAGCAGCCACGCCCGTTCGCCCTTCTTGACGGCCCAGTCGAGCAGGAAGTCACGCGCCGGCAGCCGGAGCGCGTGTTCGGCCACCATGAACTCGCGGTGCAGATTGATCACCTTGGAATTGTCAGGCTGCTTCTTGGCCAGCAGACTCAGAATCTCCTGCTGCAGCTCGGGGTTGGCCGAGTTGCGCGTCATCGCCACGACCCAATCGATCGCAGCGGCATCGCGCATGTCGAGCGCGAGCTTGAGAATCCTGAGCTGCTCCTCGCGGCGGGCGGAAAGCAGCCGATAGCGCTTTTTGACGGCGCGGTACTCGAGCTGAAGCTCATCGAGCTCCGAATATTCGTCCGGCCCGGCAAGCGCCGAGGCGCCCAGAGCGAGCAGAACTAACGGGAGCCGGAATCCGCGAGGGAACATACGCCTGTCTCATCGGCGTATCAGGGCGTCGGATTGAGTAGCGCGGGTGTTCCCGATTGGTTACACCGTCTCGCGGCGCCCATGTCAAAAAACCGCCTGAAATACGGGGTTTCCCTCGGCACGGTTGATGCGATAGCGAAGCGGTGGTTGAATCCCTCCTTCAAGGAACCAATTCCATGCGAACTGTACTGGTGACGCTCCTCCTCGTTGCTGTGGCCACGGCCGGCGCCGAGAAAGCCCGCAAACTCCTCGATCAGGGCAAAGTCGATGCCGCCGTCAAGGCGGCCCGCGGCCTGGTCGAGAAAAACGCCAAGGACGTCGACGGCTGGCTGGTGCTGGCCGACGCGCTCGTTGCGCAAGCCGAGCCCGAAGAGGCGTGGACGGAACTCGAAAAGGCGATCGAGATCGTGCCCACCGATGGGCGGCTCGACCTGAAGCTCGCGGACGTCTACGTCACGCTGGCGCTCAAGGAGCAGCAGGGCTCGAAGGACGGCACCACGATCCGCAACTTCTATCTCGACGCCGAAACGATGTACGGCGACGCGCTCAAGAAGAACCCGAAGCTGGTCGCGGCGCTGTACGGAACCGCGTTCGTCCACTTCAGCCTCATGAACGTCGAGGAGGGCCGCAAGCAAAAGGCGCGCAAGGCGCTCGCCGACTGCCTCGCCCTCGACAAGGCGTACGCCAAGGCGCACGCGCTGCAGGCGCTCATTTTCTATGGCGAGCAGAAGTACGACGTGGCGCGCGACAAGTACGAGGTCGCGCTCAAGCTCGACCAGAGCGACCCGGTCAACTTCCTGCGCCTCGGCCACTGCTACGCGCTGCTCAAGCAGACGGACAAGGCGAAGGAGTGGTACATCGCGGCGCTCAAGGAGCACCCCGGCTACATCGCCGCGATCGGCTCCGGCCTCAACTACCTGGCGGGCAAGACGTGGGCGAAGCGTCTGCCCTACCTCAAGGATGCGGTCACGGCGGCGCCCAAGTCGTACGCCGCCTGGTTCTACTACGGGTACGCGCTCACGCGGCAGGAGCGCTGGGAAGACGCGCTTGCCGCGTTCCAAAAGGCGAGCCAGCTGACCCCCGACAACGCGCAGTACCTCTACTACATCGGGCTGTCGTACGAGAGCACCGGCGAACGCGGCAAGGCGCTCGACTTCTACCGCAAGGCGCTCAAGGTCGCGCCCAACTACGGCGAGGCGGCCGGACGCTTCCAGATGATCGCCTTCTCCGTGCGGCAACGCGACTTCGCGCGCATGGAAAAGCTCTCCGAGGAACTGCTCAAGCTGGCGCCGGAGGCCGGCTACCTGATGAACAACTACGCGCTGGTGCTGCGCGACTGGTCGCAGGCCGCCGGCGCGACGCGACCCACGCCGCCCACGCAGGCGCTGCGCCGCATCAGGCGTTCCAGCGAGGTCTACGAAATGGCCGCCAAGATCCTGCCGGACGATCCGCAGATCCAGAGCGACACCGGCCTGCTGTTCGAGTTCTACCCCGCCATCCGCGACGACAAGAAGGCAGAGGACTACTTCCTGCGTTCGCTGGAGTTGAGCGACTTCACCTACCGCGACGCCTGGTCCGGCATGCGCCGCCTCTGCATGCGCACCAAGAACTACGTGTTGCTCAAGGACTGCGCGGAGGGCGTGCTCGGCGCGCTGGAAGACTCCGGCAAGGTGCCGATCGCGCCTGCCGGCGGAAGTGCGCCGGGCCCCTCACCCAACGACAAGCCGATGATGATCGGGCAGGCGAAGGCGGCCATCGCCGCGGCGATCAGGGCGGGCGTCAAGGACGACGATTAAGCTCTTCCGCGAGCGAATTCCCGGCGGAAGAGCGTCGTCGTCGCGGTCAGGCCGGCGACGACGATCGGCCCCAGCACGATGCCCTTGAAGCCGAAGAGCAGCATCGATCCGAGGACGCCGAAGAAGAGCAGCAGCGAGTGCGCCTTCATGCGTTGGCCGATGAAGATCGGGCGCAGCAGGTTGTCGGCGAGCGCGATCACGAAAATGCCATAGCCGGTGAGAATCGCCGCGCTCACGTGCTCGCCCTGCCACGCCAGGAAGACCGCAATGGGTACCCAGACGAGCGCGGTCCCGACCAGCGGGATGAGACTCGCCAGTGCCATCACCGCGCCCCAGAAGACGGCGCCGTTGATGTCCAGGATCCAGAGGATGATCATGCCCAGCGTGCCCTGCACGACCGCGGTCAGAAGGCCGCCCACCACCGCCGCGTTCACGGCGTCGCGCAATTCGCTGAAGACGAGATTGCGGTCCGCTTCCTTGAGTGGGACCAGCTCCTTGGCGACGCGCACCGCGACATGCCCGTCGCGATAGAAGTAGAAGAGCGAGAGCACGAGGAAGAAGAGCGTCGCGAACGCGGCGAATACGCCTTGGATCGTGGACTGGGCCATGCCGAGCGCGAATCTGCCGGGCTCCAGCAAACCGGATAGCGATCCGCTGGCCTTGTACCGCATCCGGATCCATGCCTCGGCCTTGGCTATCGGTTCCCGCAGCTGCTCCACGATTTGCGGCCCGGTGACCTCGTAGAAATCGTTCGCCTCGCCGATGACGGTTACCGCGCAAAACGAGAGCGGGGTAATAATGGCGAACAGAACGAGCGCCGTCATGAGAGCGGCGGCCAGCGTCTTGCGGTTGCCCGTGCGGCGCAGGACCGAGACATGAATGCGATCGGTGGCGGTCACGAAAACCGCCGCCCACAACAACGCCACCAGGAACGGCTGGAAGACTGCGACCGTCAGCACCGCCAGAGCGATCAGCACCGCGGCAAGGAGAATGGCCTTGAAGACACCCCGATCCATACGTAACCGCGAATCCTACCGCGAGACGGATGACCTCCGCTACGGCACGATCGATACGCGACTGGGACCAGTCTCGTTCGCGGCGGACAAGCAGGATGTGCGCGGCATATGGCTGGGGCAATCGCGCGCGGCGAATGGCGCGCTCACGCCGGTGGGCCGTGACCTGAAAAAGCAGCTGCGCGAGTACTTCCGGGGGCGGCGCGAGACGTTCGACCTGCCGATCGCGTTCGATGCCCCGACGTTTACGGCGCGCGCGTTGTCCGAAGTGGAGGGCATTCCCTATGGCGAAACGCGCGCGTACGGCGAGGTGGCGCGCTTCATCGGATCACCCGGCGGCGCGCGGGCGATCGGGCAGGCGATGGGATCCAACCAGGTCCCGATCCTGATTCCCTGTCACCGGGTGCTCGCCGCCGGTCATCGTTTGGGGGGCTTCGGGGGCGGCCTGGACTGGAAGCGCTTCCTGCTCGAGTTGGAGTCAATCGACTGGGTTGAATAGCGGAGAGCGCCGTACGCCGTACGCTTTACGCCGCGAAGCTACACGGAAGCGAGCCAGTCGAGGGTGACGCGGTTGAATTCTTCCGCCATTTCGACGCAGGCGAGGTGGCTGGCGGTCGGGCCCTCGAAGAGGTGGAAGCGCGCCTGCTCGATGCGGGCCGCCACTTCGCGCCCGTAGCGCTGCGGCACCTGAACGTCCATTTCGCCGGCGGTGACGAGCACCGGGCAGCGGATGGCCGAAAGACGGTCGAGCGCGTCGTGCGTCTTGTCGGCGTGGATGTGGCCGATGACCCCGGCGGGCGCGGGCGGTTCGGCCAAAAACGCCGCCTCCATCGCGGCCACCGTCTCGGTCTGCGTGGCCAGAAACGTCGGGCTCGTAATCCACATCAATGCGTAGCGGATAAACGCGGCGAGGTCGGCGTTCTTGGCGGGGAACTCGAGCGTCTCGATCATGCGAATGAACCACTCGTCGCTCGTGCCCCAAGTGCCGTGCAGTTGCGCGGTGCGCACGCGGTCGGGATGGCGCAAGCACATCTCCTGTGCGACCGTCGAGCCGAGGCTCAGGCCGGAGATGTGCGCCGACTCGATTTCCAGTGCGTCGAGCAGCGCAACCGCATCGTCCGCCATGAGCGCCATGCTGCAGGTGGTCGGATCGGCGGGCACACTCGTCTTCCCGACACCGCGCGAGTCATACACGATGGTGCGAAAGTGCTCCTGATACGCCGGCACTTGCTGCGCCCAGAAGCGGTGATCCGCCCCGGTGACCATGAGGAGCAACAACGGGTCGCCTTCGCCCTGCTCCTCGTAGTAGATCTCAAGTCCGGTCTCGATCGGGATCTTCGGCATGACAACGCCCTCTTCGAATTGAAAAGAGCCCGGCGACCGAAGCCTCCGGACTCGTGCACGTCTTCGTTCCTTCAGGGAATGCCCTCTCCCTACGGCCCTCGAACGTGATCGAAGAGGGTGTTCTTCTCGCGTCACAGAAAGGTCATCGAACCCCGACCGATCCCCATGACATCGGCTATGGGCCTTGGGCTTTGAGCTTTGGGCCTCCGAATTCGAATCCCAAAGCCCAGAGCTCAAAGCCCTAAGCCGACACCGAGTTGGCCTATCGGAGAGAAGCGTGGAACCGTTCCCAGGGGAACTGATCTCCGGGGCAGGCGGTCGTTTTGACACTTCCATGCGGCACGACGGCCGAGGCGGGAATGTCATAGGTCTCCATGAGGGCGCGGGTCAGGTAGCGCAGGCTGCGCATCTGTGCGCGGGTCGGCCGGGTGTCGGTGAAATCGCCGATCAGGCAGATGCCGATCGAACGGCGG
>CBDURV010000041.1:0-13201 GCA_965369495.1 uncultured bacterium | reverse complement strand
GCGTCCAGGACCTCGGGAACCGGCAGATCCACGCCCACCCGCACGCATTCCTCCGGGTCAAAGGCGCGCGCGATCTGACGCAGTGATCCATCGAAATCGGCGCACCGACCGCCCCGCACGACCAGCAACCGCGGCGACTCGTCACGCCATGCGCGCACCGGATCGGACACTGCGCCGGGCGCTTCGGAAATGCGCAGCACCATCGCGCGTGACGACGACGCGACGCGCACCAGGCGATCCTCCCACAGGAACGAACCTCGGCCCCCTCGCACCCCCTCCATACCCGCACGCTGCAAAAGGCCCGCCGTCGCACCCGCAGACACTCGATCCTCCAGCGGCATGAGCGCATCGCCCGAACGCGCGCGCAGCGATCCGTCGGGTGCGACGTGCAACAGGCGTGCGTCGCCCGCCGCGAGCAGCAACGCCTCGACAGCCTCCTCCGACACGGCGATCGCATCGAGCACGCCACGGCCAAGACCGTCGGCGGCACTGCGCGCGGCACCTCCGATATCGCCGCGCTGCTCGCCCGACCGGATCAGTCCCACGACGTCTTCGCTGAAGCACTGCGGCCGCGCGGCCATCGCGTCGGCCAGGCTGTTGCCGCGGTAGATGTCGTCCAGCACCCCATCGACCGCATCGCTCAACTCGGCGTCCGCCTCGGTACACGCCAGGCGCAATGCTTCGGCCAGCGCCACGCCCGAATCGTAGAGATGCGCGAACTTCTTGAAGAAGGCGATCTGCGCGCCATGTCCGTCCATATCCCGTAATGTAGCTTGATGACCACGGCGGCGGTGCAATGCGAAGGGCTGCATAAGCGCTACGGCCCGCATGAGGCGCTGCGCGGGCTCGACCTGACCGTGCCCGAGGGCGCGCTGTTCGGCTTTTTGGGGCCCAACGGCGCCGGCAAGTCGACCACACTGCGAATTTTGTCGGGACTCGTGCGCGCCGACTCCGGAAGCGCCACGATCTTCGGCGTCTCCGCCCGCGAGCATGTCGGCGCTGTCCGCGGCGCCGCATTCCTGATCGAAAACGCGATCTTTCCGGCGCAACTCACGGCGCGGCGCGTGATTCGGCGCACGGCGGAGTACATGGGCGTGGACGCCGACGAAACGGTGCTGGAGCGGGTGGGCATGACGCACGCGCTCAACCGCAAGACGGGCGGCTACTCGCACGGCATGAAGCAGCGGCTCGGACTCGCCTGCACGCTGCTGGGAAAGCCCGATCTGCTGGTGCTCGACGAACCGCAGAACGGTCTCGACCCCGAAGGCCTGCGCACGATTCGCGGCATCTTGCGCGAGGAGCAGCAACGCGGGGCGACCGTGCTCGTCTCCGTGCATCGACTGGCCGAGGTGGAAGGGCTTTGCACGCACGCGGCACTCGTGATTCAGGGTCGCATCGCACGCCAAGGCGCCATCGACGTGCTGCTGGGCTCCGACCGACCCCGTTTTTGCCTGCGTACCGACGACGATGTGCGCGCCGCCGACGCCTTGCGCGGTGCGATGCCCGATGTCGCGATCGACACTTCCAATGGCGCGCTGGTGCTCGACGGCGATGACGATCTCGCGGCGGCGGCCGCGGCCGCGTGCATCGCCGCCGGCCTGCGCGTCTTCGAGATGGCGCCCGTGCGCCGCAGCCTCGATGAGCTTTACCGGACGGAGGTTGGCCGATGAGAGGTTTCGGCGCCTGCTTCAGGGCGGAACTGAGCGATCTGCTGCGGCATCCGCTGGCGTGGCTGGCCGCCGCCGCGACCGCCATCACCGCCATCGCCGTCGGCCTCAGCCCCACCACCAACCACCACAACGGGTGGCTCGTCTACGAGGCGGCGCTCAGCGCGAGCGCGCTCGCCGCCGGCTTCTTCCTGCTCGGCATCGCGGCCGGCTCGATCGCCAGCGACCGCACGCGCGGGACCATTCGCTGGATCATGCCGCGCCCCATCGCGCGCTCCGGATACGTGCTCGGCAAGAGCGCCGCGATTCTGCTGCTGGCGGTCGGTCTGCTGTTCGTCGCGGCGGGGACGTCGTACCTCGTGGCGGCGCCCAGCGGATTCGATGACGTTTCGGCGATGTCGGAAGATGACGCCGGGAGCGGGTTCAGCTTCGTCGAAGACGAGACCATCGAGGCAGAGTTCCGGGCCGATGCTATGCGCGGCTATGCCGTCGGGGCGACCCTGCGCGCGCTGCCCGCGCTGTGGGTGCTGGCCGCAATCGGCCTCTTCGTTTCGGCCATCATGCGCTCGGCGGCGGGCGCCGTCATCGCGGCCATCGGATGCGCGCTGCCGCTGCAATTCCTGCCCGAACTCTTCGGCCTTTCGACGGACAGCGCGCGCATGCTTCCGCAGCGCGCGGCCACCGACGCCTTCGCCCAGTTGGCCGAGTACGGGCAGCGCCACGCGGGCGAGCCCTGGCACGAGTACACTATGGGGGCCGGCATGGGCGCCCTCGCACTCTGCATCGGGCTCCCGCTTCTCGCCGCGCTCATCTTCCAGCGTCTCGACTTGACCGACTGAACATGATCGGTGCCATCCTCCTCGCCGGCGTAGCCCTGCTGCCGGTGCCCCTGCCCGAGCCCGTGCTCGATGTGCGCATCGCCGACATCTATGGCGATGGCAACGAGAAGATCGTCGTCGTCACGGCAAAAGAACTGCTCGTGCTCGACCGTTCGGGCGCGATCGTTGCCCGGCGCCCCGTCTCCCCGCTGACCATCGTCGGGCGCGGCCTGATGGTCGATCCACGCAGCCCGCGCCCGCTGCTGGGCGGCCTCGGAGTTGGAAACCCGGTGCTGGTCGATTCGCCCGGCGATCTCGACGGGGACGGCAAAGACGACGCGATCTACGCCACGCGCGACGGCTTCGTCACGCCGGGCGGTCTGGTTCCGGCGCCTCCCAAAGCGCTGCTGGAAATCAAGCGCGCCGAAACGTTCGCCGTGCAGTTCGCCATTCCGATTCCCGCGGTGGGCGGATGGACCGGCACGACCCGCGAACTCGTGCTGTACGACGAGGGTACGTTTCGCTCGTTCCGCAACGGCAAGCAGACGGCCAGTCTCAAGCTGCCCCTCAAGGAGCTGGCGCCGGCCGCGGAGGGCATTCGCCGCAACGATGTCTTTTTGCGCGACCTCGATGGCAACCAACGTCTCGACCTGCTGCTCGTGATGGGCAAGGGCTCGATGAAGTTGTTCGCGACGTTCGAGGTGAGCGCCTGGTACTTCCCCGGCGGACGCATCTACAACGAGAAGCGCAAGGGCTTCTACCGGCCGGCCACCGTCATCAAGGTGCCGGGCGCGCTGCTCGAGTCGGCGCTGGTCGATGCGGACGGCGACGGCGATCTCGACCTCGCGCTGAGCACCATTTCGACTTCCATCGTCTCCGCCCCGACCGCGACGCTGCACGTTTTTGCCTTCGACAAGGGCAAGCTCTCGCGCCAACCGGCGTGGACGCACAAGGGACCGATCTCGATGTCCGCCTTTGGCCCGGAACCCGATCCCCCCTATGACCTGCTCCCCGACATCGACGGCGACGGGCGCCCCGAACTCGTCGCGCGCGGCAAGCATCTGCGGGTGCTGCGCGCCAACGCGAAGGGTGGCTTCGATGAGGTCGTGCGCCGCAAGATCAAGGCGGGCAAGCCCGCGATCGGGCGCACCATGGCCGCGATGATTACGGAGAAGGGTCTGCTGCTGATCCGCAAGGAGTCCGGGCGATGAGGTGGGCGCTCGTGTTGTTGCTGTTGGCGGGCGCCGCCGCGGCCATCGACTACGACATCGTCACTCTCGAAGCCCCGGATGTGGTCGATTACCGCATCCAACGCGACCTGACCGGCGACGGACGCGCGGACGTGCTGCTGGTGAGCGCGCGCGAGGCGCTCTTCTGGCGCGGGCGCGCCGGGACGCTGCCGACCAAGCCGGACCGCCGCTTCCGTTTGCCCGATGGCGCCGCGCTGTTCGATTTCGGTCGGCCGCGCGGCACCAAGGCGGAGGAGATGATCGTCCGTACCAAGGACGCCTACTGGGCGATCGGCATCGTCGAGGAGGCACTCACGCGCCTTGCGATGCCGTCGGGCCCGGGTCTTCCGGCCGCGCCGGGAAACGTCCTTTGGCGCGGGTTCTTTCGCGACCTCAATCTCGACAAGCGGCCGGACTTCATCGACGTCTCGCTGGACGGCTATCGCATTCGCTACGGCGACAAGGACGACACGCTGCTGCCGCCGCAGATCATCGAGACCACGAAGACGGTCGGCAGCGCGGTCTCGGCACGACACGTTGCCCGCTTCGGTCTCGGCGCGTGGACGGACGGCAACTTCAACGGCGACCTGCGCCCCGACTTCGCCGTCGAAACCGAGCAAGGCCTCGTCGTCTACGTGGGCGACGCGAAGGGACGCCTCGATCCGAAGCGCAGGCTGGAGATCGCGATTCCCGAAGCGAAGGACGCCGACATCTCCTACGTCGATCTCAACAACGACGGGCAGACCGACGTGCTCGCGGTGCGGCGCAAGGCGGGCAAGGCGCTGGTGATCATGGCGTCCCCCACGAAGGGACTGGGCGACGCCCACAAGTTCGAGCTCTCCGTCGCCGGCCACATGCGCTACCCGGTGCTGACCGACCTCAACGGCGACAACCTGCCGGACCTGGCGCTGCCCTACGTGCCCAATCCGAGTTTCGGCGACGCGGTGCGCGTGCTCGCGCGCGGCGAATTCATCGTCAAGGTGCCGATCTTCCTCAACCGCGGTGGCCGCCGCCCCTTTCCCGCCACCTCGGACGCGCGGCTTTCCCTGCCGGTGCGGGTGCGCATGGCGGCCGATGCGACCGGTCGCCTCAAGCTGAGCGGCCTGATAATCGTGGAATACGGCGGCGATCTGGACGGGGATGGCCGCAAGGACCTCGTGGTGACGGAGGAGACCGACAAGCTCGGCGTCTACCGCGGCGTGCCGGACACCGTCTTCCGCGAGGAGGTTTGGCGGCATATCAAGATTCCCGACTGCGCCGCCTATGATTCCGTCTATTCCAGCGCCGCCGACATCAACGGCGACAAAAGGTCGGATATCATCCTGCATTACCGCGGCGGTGGCCGCCGGCCGGATCGCGTGCACGTGCTCCTGAGCCGGAAGAAATAGCCGCGGGTTAGCGTCTGACTCCATAGCCCCCGCGCCCCCCCCCAGAATCTCTCCCCCCACCCACCCCAAACGGCATGCACCACCCCCGAAGGCAGAACGAACGAGGCATCGCGCTGATCCTCGTGCTGATCATTCTGCCCCTGGTGGCGATCATCATGGTGCAGCTCAACTTCGAGACGACGATTGGGCAGCATCTCGCCGCCAACATCCTCGCCAACCAGCAGTTCAAGTTCGCCATCTCGGCGCGCGTGGGACAGATGCGACTGCGTCTCGTGCGCGACCTCAAGAACGACAACCAGAACCAGCAGCAGCAGGGTGCGTACGACCACTACAGCGACGAGTGGGGACCCGACAGCGAACAGGGCCAGACGGCGACGATGGTCACGCGCGGCGACAAGGAACAGGGCGACGAGATCACGCTCTACACCGAGGTGATGGACGAGCAGAGCAAGTTCAACATCAACCTGCTGCGTCACACCGACAAGAAGCGCCGCGAGCGGTCGTTCGAGGTCTTTCGCGCGCTGCTCGATTTCTTCCGCGACAGCCGCTACGGCGACATGGAAGACAACGAGTGGGATCTCAACGAGAACGAGGCCGAGGAGGTCGCGCAGGCGGTCCTCAAGTTCGTCAAGGGCGATGATCGCGATCGGCGCGTCGGGGCGTCGGAGATTCCGGCGCCGGCGGGCGACATGCAGCAGGGCGTGCTCAGCGTCGATGACCTCATTTTCTGCCATCGTCTCTTGCGCGAAAAGCGCCTGCTCGAACGCTTCACCGATCTCGACTCGGGCCAGGTGATGCCGAGCCTCGCCGACTACCTGACGATCTATGGCGACGGCCGTATCAACGTCAACACGGCCCCCATCGCGGTGCTGCGCGCCATGTTCCGCAACGAGGAGGGGCGTGCGGAGGTCGCGAAGCAGATCTTCAACGGGCGCGGCGGCTTCCTCGACACCGACGAGGATCAGGAAGATCGCGACAACCTGGAACAGCAGCGCGAGGATTTGCGCCAGTCCGGCGACGAAGACGCGCTCGAGGACACGATCTCGCTCTACGCGACGATCAACGACCTGACGCAGAACGTGGCCGGCTTCCGCGACCAGGGCCTGCTCCGGCGCGAGGAACTCGATCTCGGCCGCGACTTCACGACGCGCTCGATGTTCTTCACCATCGTCGTCTCGGCGCGCCGCGAAAACTTCATTCGCCAGCGGCGCGTCACCGTCGAGCGCCACGCCGCCGGGACCCAGACTTGGTCCACCGAGGTGCGCACCGTGACGCTTCGCGATCTGCCCGAGATCGAAGGCGAATCCGGCGAGCGGATCGAGTAGCGCGGATCTGTTAGCCCGCATAATTCACGAGGCGCGGTTTCTGGCCGGACCAGATCGCCGCAGAGTTACCGGCACGGCACCTGACGGCGCCGTAGCGATTCATCGTTCATCCTCGACGACCCCTCCGGGTCGCCTTCGGGCTCTCTCTTTGATCTCGACGATCTGTCCTCGCCCAGAAGGGCACGCTGTGATTCGAAAAGCGCGCCGTGCCGCGTCCTGCAGTTCACTGCCGCAAGAATTGCTCCCGATGCGCCCGCGCCTCATGAACTATCCGGGCTAGGGATCCGTTTTCGCGGCGGATCGACTCAATTCAGGACGCAGGTCGGACCGATAAAAGCCATTGGAGCCTGACGGATCCAACATGGTGGTACCGGCGCGAATTACGACACGGGAGCTTTTGCGCTCTCTCGAGCAGAAGACGGGCAAGTCCCCCGAGGAATTGACCGAACTGCTCGATGCCGTCTGCGTCAGCGTGCGCGAATTCCTCGAACAGGGCAGCGAAGTGGAGCTGGGCGACCTGCTCTCGCTCGCCATCGAGGGCGGCCCGGAAATCCGAGCGGACGAATCGGGCGGCTTTTCCGCCTTCGCCGCGCAGAGCAAGTCGGTGGCCGCGCGCCCGATCGGTTCGCTCAAGACGAGCCTCGACCGAGCCTGTCAGGCGGCCATCTACTACGTGTCACGCAGCGCCGGCGAATTCTCGGAACTGCTGGGCGAACATTTCGGCCGCCGGGGTTGGCCGCTGATCAACGTTCGCAACGGCTACGAGGTGCACTCGCGAGTCGATCAGAACCCTCCCGCCGCGCTCGTCTTCGAGAGCCACGTCGATGGCTGGCAGGAGCTGGTCCGCGAACTCAAGTGCAACCCGCTGACGAACCGCGTGCCGGTCGTCGGCCTGTTCCCCGCAAGTGCGCGCGAGGATCCGGTGGAAGGTCTGCTGGTAATGCCCGACGAGGTCGTCTACGAGCCGTTCGACTTTTCGGAGTTCATCGGGACCGCGGCGACCGAACTGGCCGACCGCGTTTCCAACCAGGACAACGACACGCTTGAGCTGCACCTGCAGTTGCCGGGAAACCAACGCGACCGCAAGGAAGTGCGCGCGATGGTGCAAGAAGTGCTCCTGCGATGCGAACAGAACGAGCGCTTCGCCGAGGACGCGTGCGCCGCGATGGCGGAAGCGCTGGACAACGCCATGCGCCACGGCCATCGCCACGTCGAGTGCTGCACGATCGACCTGCGGCTGATCCTCGATCCGAAGCGCCTCGTGATCGTTATCCGGGACACCGGCAACGGCTTCGACCACGCCTCCGTTCTGGCGGCCGCACGCGCCCCCACCCGAGGCGGCGATCTCGCCGGCGCGGTCGAACAGCTCCGCACGCGCCGCGGCGACGTCACGGAAGGCGGCATCGCCCGCATGTTCGAGCTCGTGGACCGCCTCGACTACAACCGCGCCGGCAACCAGGTCGTCCTGACCAAGTTGCGCCCGCGGGGTTGACGCCCCCGCGACATCGGCTACGCTGAATTCGCGCTCGCATTCCCGCCTGTGGCCATGAGGAAACAACATGACCGCAGCGAAACCGCCCATTCGGGCGACGACGATCCCCCACCAGTTCATTCGTATCGATGTGGTCTTTCGAATGGGTGTGGTCTAGCCATGGCTGCCTCCGCCATTCGCGAGCAGATGGAGAGCGCCGACGCGAAGTGCGATCTCACGCCGCTGATCGACATCGCGTTCCTGATCATCATCTTTTTCATGTGCCTGCCGTTCAAGACGCTGGACGCCAAGCTGCAGGCCTACCTGCCCACAGACAGGGGGCCGAATATCACGCTAAACCCGCCCGAGGTCGTCCTGATCAAGGTCCACGTCGTCGGGCGCGACGAGGCGCCGCGGCAATGGGGGCCGGTCGGAAACCAGGCGACCGTCTCCGCGCCGACCCGCGTGCTCTACCGGTTCGAGGACGGAAGCGCCACCGACAGTCTCGAAGCCGTAGCCACGCACATTCGCCGCCTCCGCGACGCCACCGCGCAATTCGACGGCATTGAGCTACGCGGCGAGATCAAGGCGGCGCACAAAGTGCCGCACAAGTACGTGGTCGCGCTGCTCAACCGGTTCGCCGAAGCCCGGATCAACGACGTCGATTTCTACGGAACAGCCATTCCCGCGCGCCGACTGCGCAACGCGCCAAGCCTCCCCTTCCCCGCCGACTCCCGTTGACCGACTACGGTACCGGGTGTTTTTCTGCGAAACCCGCGGGTGAAATCACCCGCGGGCGGGAGTTTCCCGTAGTCCCTACGAGTTTCGGGCGCGAGTTTCGCAGAATTCTTCCCGGTACCGTATCGAGTAGGCTGTCGCGCCATGTACATCGCCATGAATCGCTTCCGCATTGCTCCGGGCCGCGAAGAGGAGTTCGTCGATGTCTGGCGCAAGCGCGAGAGCCACCTGGACGAGGTTGCGGGCTTCAAGGAGTTCCACCTGCTCCAGGGCGAACGCGGCGAGGACCAGACGATCTTCATCTCCCACTCGCTTTGGACGACCCGCGAGGCGTTCAAGGCGTGGACCGACAGCGAGGCGTTCACCAAGGCGCACCGACGCGGTCGCAGCCCGGAGGGTTTGGTGCTCTCCCACCCCGAGTTCGAGGGCTATGAGGTCCAGCTATAGGAGCCTGTCGAAGTAACCGTCTGGATTCGACCGGCTCCGGCTGCGGCCAGCTTCGCGGCGTCTCCTAGCAGTAAATTTTATGGGATACAGCGTCGTCGACGCCACTCGCTGGCCTTGTCCTCGCTCAGTCTCTGTCCGACGACGGTTACTCCGACAGGCTCCTAACCGAACATATCGGTGAGCGCGCCGTCGATCTCGCCGTCGAACTGTTCGCCCTCGATGTGCTCGCCGCTGCCGGCCTTCGACTTGCCTGCCTGCACCATCATCGAGGCGAGGCGGCGAATCGCCTCGAGCGCGTAGGTGCGCACGAGCGTCGCCGAAATGTGATCGTCGAAGACGACCGCGAGCAGGGCGCCCTCGCCCGCGCGCAACAACAGCAGGTGACCGCCGCCGCCGCGCGGGATCAGGCTGCTGAACTCGTCGGCCCCCAGCATGCCCGCCATCGCCTGTGACGCCTGGAACGTGCCTGCGACAAGTGCGGTAATCGTGTCCTCGCTGGCCGGCGACTGGTCGCCCTGGCGCGCGACGAGATGACCCGCCTCGTCCACGAGCAGGACCGTCTCGGCCCCGCTCTTGTTCAGGAACTTGCCCAGCACGAGGTTCATCTGGTGGATATCGCGGGCGAAATAGACCGCCTGGGAATCGTTGCTGGTATCCGGCATCACATCACCCTCGCCTGTGCCAGTGCGTCGTAGTGGGACGCGAGTCTTTGGGCCGCGGACGCCGACCAGCGTTCGATGAGTTCAGGGGCCTGATGGTCCTCGTAGACGACGCAGAGCAGCGCCCGCTCCGCCACCTCGACCACGAACACGGACTGGTCCGCGCCCTCGTGCAGGATCGCGCGCGCACCGTTGGCTCCGTAGAAGCTCGAGAGCCGCCGACCGGCGCCGAAGCCGCTCGCGACGACCGATGCGAACGCGGTGGTCGCGAAGTGCGAGTCCTCGCCGCGCTTGGAGATGAAGTCCCCCTGCGCGCCGATCAGCATGACGTTGTTGGCGTCCGTCAGGAAGAGCAGTTCGTCGAGGACCTTCCCGACACTCGCGAGCGTGTCCTGGTACTTGCGCAGCTTCTCGGAGGTGAGCGGGACATCGGCCTTGTTGGAGCCGAACGCGTCTCCCTTGTTCGTCGCCGCGTACAGGACGTTGCCGATCGCCTGCAGGCCGCGCACGTCCGCCTCTTCGAACGGATAAGCGTCGAGCAGATAGAGCGTGATCGCACCGAACGCCCGACCGCGCGCCATGAGCGGGAACGCGAACGTCTCGGGCGTCATCAGCTTGCGCCCGAGGAAGTTCGCGATGTCGTCGCCGCCGTCGAGATCGACCGCCGTGCGCAGGACGCCGTCGTTGCGCACCGCGTCCGCCAGCATCGAATCCACCGTCTCGAACCGCGCGACATCGTCCGAGCCGAGCTTCGCCAGCAACTCCCCCTCGTCGCCCGTGGCGACAGCGCCTTGGCCGAGGTGGAGGCGGCAGATGCTGGCGTGATAATGCGACGCGAGCCCCTGGACGAGTTCATCGAGGAACACGTCGTAGGGAACATCCGTCGCCCGAGCGGTTAGCTCGAACACGAGGCGGTAAACGTCGCCGCCTTGGCCGTTCTGCATACTGATTCGACTCACACACGTTCCCCGAGCTGCCGGGGAGGATCCGGGAACCTATCGGACACACCGCCCGGTCGCCATAAGACGACACGCAAACCCATGCAGGACAACGACTTAGGTGTCCGGTACCATGCCTTGGCGAGGAGCCCCCGGATGATCCGAATCACGCTGCTAGTTCTGACGTTCCTGACCGCGCTGGCCCACGGCCAAACCGAAGCCTCGTATGGCCAGACGCATCGCCTGCGCGTGAGCGTCGAGGGGACCAAGCGGAAGGTCGGCTTCTTCGTCCCCAAGGGGCTCAGGAAACGCGCCGTCGTGCCGCTCGTAATCGCGCTACCCGACGGCACGAACGCCTCCGGCAAGGCGTTCAAGGAACTCGGCCAGTTCGAACAGATGGCCTACGAGGCGCGCTTCGCCGTGCTGAGCGTGGACATCACGACGAGCGGCCAAGACGGCTGGCACCCGAAGGACGCCATCGCGATGGAACGCGACGCCCTAGCGGTCATTGCGGCCCTGGATGCCGCGAAGAAAAAAGCATCCGAACTCGGATTCAGCATCGACCCGTCCGCGATGGCGGTGCGCGGCCACTCGGGCGCGTGCTACCTCGCGATCTGGATCGGCACGCGACGACCCGACCTCTTTTTCGTGATCGGGCTCAACGGCGTGCCGAAGTGGTTTCCGGAGTTCCTCGCGTTCGATGGCGAGAAGGACACCAGGCAGCGCATCCACGTCTACCGCGGCGAGCGCGACCACGTGCGCGTGCGGCGGGAGACGGACAAGACGATCGAGGAACTCAAGAAGGCGGGTTACACGCGCATCGAGACCGACGACATCAAGGGCATGGCGCACGAGACGAGACCGCAGGTGTTCGTGAAGTGGTACTCCGCGCTGCTCAAGAAGACGGCCAAGCCGCGCAAGGATGCGGCCAAGATCGCGCTGGAGGCGGCCAAGCTGGATGCGGCGTTCAAGGCCGGCAAACCGGGCACGTTCGGCAAGATCGTCAAGCTCGCGGAAAAAGAGAAGAAGGCGGGTTTCGGTTCATCGGCGGCGATGCTGCTGGCCGCTTGCAACAAGCAGGCCGACGCGGCGCTCAAGAAGATCGAGGACCAGGCCGCGGAAAACCAGCTGATCGAGGCCGCGGTCGCCTACAAGGCGTTCACCAAGAAGTACAACGGACTGCCCGTCGCCAAGACCGCCAAGTCGATGCGCAGCAAGCTCATCAAGAGCGACGACTACAAGGCGATGGAGATGTTCGAAAAGGCGCGCGCCCTCAAGGAGAAGGGGCAGAACGAGAAGGGCGACGCGATCCTGGTGCAGATCACCGAGAAGTACCCCGAAACCGTAGCCGCCGAAAAAGCGGAAGCACTGTTGAACGGGTAGTTTCGACGCAAGGAGCCAAGGCCGATCTCTCGGGGATCGGTTTTGGGCTGTGGGCTATGGGCTTTGCGTCGCGACCAGAATCCAACGTGGCGTAGCCGTCGTCATTGGGGCTCGATCGATCGCGGCCGGATTGCGACGCGCAGCTAGCGCTTCTTCTCGAGTTCGGAGATGGCGCGTTTGAGCGCTTGGCGGACGTCGTCGAGTTCGGCCAGCTTCGCCTCTCGCTCCTCCTGCTCCTTGCGCTTCTGCTCCTCGATCTCGCGCAGACGGCGGCGCTCCGCGGCGGCCTCCGCCTCGCGCTTCTCCTCTTCCGTGAGGATGCGCGGGCGCAGATGGATGCGGCCTTCCGCGTCGATGCGCCACGCGAGCGACGCGGCGTCACAGACATCGTCGAGCACGGTCAGCGCCGACGCTCCGGAACGCAGGACGGATAGGGTGCGCGTGCCGATGTCGCCTTCGAGCACGTACCGGAAGTCGCTCACGAGCGCGAACTCCTCCATGAACTTCGCCAGCTTGACGTCGCGCCGCCCCACCGCTTTGAGTCGTACGTTCTGCAGGTTCCAGAACACGCGATAGGCGCGCCCACCGGCGACTCCGGCGCTCATCGCGTTTTTTTGCGCTTCCTCGTCCGCGGTGAGCGGGACGAGCAGGGCGCGGAATCGCAGGCGCCCCGCCTCGTTGAGCTTGAGCCCCGGCGAGTGCTTCAACTCCCCATCCTGCAGCGAGACCCACTCGATCTGCATGCGCTTGCCCGGTTCGAGTCCGACGATGCGGATGAGTGTCGGCGTGGCGTCGTCGGTGCCGCTCATCTTGCGCAGCAGGTAGACGTGGCCGAAGCGCACCTGTATCGAAGTCGTGTCGCCGACCAGCATCTGCGCCGCGTCCCGGATCTGAACCCAGTGGAGCCGCCCGATATCCGTGATGGTCGATTTGTCGTTGCGTGACAGGCGCACATAGAAGTTGGGCCCGCGCCACTTGACGTCCCAGACGGTCGTGGGCACATTCTCGCCGGGCGGATCGCGCCGGCCGAGCGAGAAGGAGTAGCGAGCCTTGGCGAGGTTGTTGTACGCGTCTTCCGAGAGGATCACCTCCTGGCGCTCATCGGGATCCTCGACGTGCCCTCCGGTAAGCGACTCCG
>CBDURV010000040.1:0-13229 GCA_965369495.1 uncultured bacterium | reverse complement strand
GAACACGCACAGCGTGCCGGCGATCAGCCAGACCGTGCGCGAACGCAGAAGACGCGCCCCGAATTGCTCTAGACGTTCCATCGACCCACTTCCCAAACGAGGTCCACGTTGTGGGTCTGCGCGACGCGATTGCGCACGCGGTCGGCGAGGCGCACGACGTCCGCCGACGTGCCCTCCTGCTCGGGGTTTTCGAAGAAATTGGCGTGCAGCGGCGAGACGATAATGCCGCCCTCGCGCGCGCCCTTGCATCCCGCGCTGTCGATCAGGCCGCCCGCACTCTGCCCCGCAGGATTACGGAAGACGCAACCGGCGTTGCCCACCCATCCGGGCTGTGAAGCACGGCGCGCGGCGATCAATTCGCTCGACCGCGCTTGAACGGCAGCGGGCTCGGAGGGCGTCAACTGCAACGTTGCCGAAACGACCACGCGGTCACGGATGAGGCTATGGCGGTACTCGAAAAATCCGGGTCCGGGCGTGAGGATCGAGCGCGATCCGTCCGGCGCAACCAGTTCGAGTTCCAGCACGAGCGGCCCGATGGCGCCATGCTTGCCGCCCGCGTTGCCGAAGACCGCGCCGCCGATGTGGCCGGGAATGCCTGCCAGCGGTTCGGCGCCGCTCAGCCCCCACTGCGCCGCGTGGCGCACGAGCGCGTGTAACTGCACGCCCGCCTCGGCAAAGAGTCGCGTGTGTTCGACACGCATGTCGCGCAGGCGGGCGAGGCTCACCACCGCGCCGCGGACACCGCGATCCCCGATGAGCAGATTGCTGCCGCCGCCGAGCAGCCGCCAGGGCTGTCCGTTACGCCAGAAGTCCGCGAGGACCTCGGAGAGTTCCTCACGCGACCGCGGTTCGACGAGCAACTCCGCCGCGCCACCGATGCGCCAGGTGGTCATCGGCGCCAGCGGGCACTCGGCGCGCGCCGGGCCATCAGAGCGCGTTCGCCAACCGACCGGCAACATTGCCGATATCTCCTGCTCCCATGGTGACGACGACGTCGCCCGGGCGCGCTTGGGTACTCACGAAATCAACCACCCGCCCAAAATCAGCGAGGTGGATCGCATCGCCGCCGCGGCGCTTGACCTGATTCACCAGGTCGGCGGCCGAAACGGAAAGCCGGTCCTCCTCCGCGTCGCGGGCGGCGAAGACGGGCGGCACGACCACACGGTCGGCCGCGGAAAGGGCGTCGGCGAACTCCGGCAGGAACCGGCGCAGCCGCGAGAACTGGTGCGGCTGGAAGACGACCCAGAGACGGCGCGGCGAGTAGGCATCACGAAGTGCACGCAAGCCCGCGGCGACCTCGGTCGGATGGTGCGCGTAATCGTCGATCACGGCGATGCCCCGGGGGCGCCCCACGACCTGCAGTCGGCGGCCGACGCCGCCGAACTCGGAGAGCGCGCGCGCGATGACGTCGCGTTCGATGCCCAACTCCTCGGCGACGCAGAGCACCGCCGCGGCGTTGAGCGCGTTGTGGAAGCCGGGCAGTTGCAGCTTGATGTCGCGGCCTTCGACGTGCATTCCCACACCGCCCGCCATCGGCAGCACGCGCACGTCGGCGTCGGGCGAGGGGCCGAAGGTGCGCACGCGCGCACGCACGCCGCCCGCGCGTCCGATCGTCTCGCGCAGGTTCTCGTGCAGCACGAGCAGACGGCCGACCTGCGTCGCGAACGCCTGGAAGGCGGCCGTGATCTCGACGAGGTCGCGGTAGTAGTCGAGGTGGTCCGCCTCGATGTTGGTGATGATCGCGATGTGCGGCGCAAGGTGCAGGAAGCTGCGGTCGTACTCGCACGCCTCCACCGCGAGCAGGTCCGAAAGGCCGCGTCCCGGCGAGGGGAGTTGATCCACCTGGCCACCGATCAGGTAGCTGGGATCGTGGCCCGCGCGCTGCAGCACGTAGGCGAGCATGGCCGACGTGGTCGTCTTGCCGTGCGTACCCGCGACCGCCAACGTGCGCTTGCCGCGCGCATAGAAGCCGACGGCGCGCGCATACTTGACGACCGGCACGCCGCGACGCCGCGACGCCTTGATGGCGGGATGGCTGAGCGGCACGGCGGCCGAGTGGATAAGACCTTCTACGCCCTCCGGTAGAGCATCCGCCCCCCGGAGACCGACATTACTGTCGTCGATAATCGAAATCCCCTCCGCCTCCAGATCGGGGCAGGGGTTGGAGTCGCCGCCGCTCAGGCTATGGCCCTCCGCCGCGAGCAGGCGCGCGAAGGGGCGCATGCCGCTGCCGCCGATGCCGAGCAGGTGCAGGCGGCGCTGATGGCCGAGGTCGATCAGATCGTGCGCAATCATCCGCCCAACTCCGCCGACCAGTGGGGTTCGGCAACCGCGTCTCCAAAAGTCTCGAGCAGGTGCGCGGCCATCGAGCGCGCCGCCTGCGGACGACCCATGCCTTGCGCCAGTTCCGCCATGCGCTCGCGCTCCGCTCCGCTCACGAGGTAGCGGGTGAGCACCTCGCGCATGCGCGCCGCATCCAGTTCATCTTCGCGCACGAGGACCGCCGCGCCGGAGCGCGCTGCCGCCTGTGCGTTCTGCGCCTGATGATCGTCGCGGTGCCACGGGTAGGGCACGAAGACCGCCGGTTTGCCGAGCGCGAGGCACTCCGCCACGCTGCTGGCGCCGCCGCGGCACAGGATCAGATCGGCCACCGCATACGCGGCGCCCATGTCGGCCAGATAGCCATGCACCGAAGCGCGCCGGCGCATGCCGCGATAGGCGTCCCACGTTTCGTCCACCTCGTCGGGGCCGGTGACGTGCAGCACCTGGAAGTCGAGATCACCGCAGGCTGCGATGCCTTCGCGGACACGGCGATTGAGTCCGCGCGCGCCCTGGCTGCCGCCAAAGACGAGCAGCGTCGGGGTGTCGCGGCGCAAACCGAACCACTCCGGCGAACGCTGCTCCGCGTTGAGCTCGTCCGGCTTGTGCAGGTCATCGCGCAGCGGCGTGCCGGTCACGCGGACCGGCGCCTTGAGCGGGAAGCGCGAGCGAGCCAGTTCCGAGCCGAGGCCGATGCCGCGGGCCAGCGGCGCGAGCATGCGCGTCGCGCGGCCCGGGACCGCGTCGAATGCCATCAGGTAGACGGGCAGGCCGAGGCTGCGCGCGGCCAGGCACGCGGGAACCGATGCGTAGCTGCCGAGCCCCACGACGGCCTTGGCGTTTTCCTGCTGCAGGATTCCGCGCGCCTTCCAGACGGCGCGAGCGAGGCGCGCCGGATAGAGCAGGCGGCCGCGATCGAAGCGCGGGCTGTCGGACGCGACGCAGCGGAACTCGCCGCGCAGGCGCTCCGCATCGCCGCGATCCGACGGCACGAGGAAGAGCGAATCGACGGACGGCATGGCGCGCGCCACGGCGACGGCGGGATAGATGTGTCCCCCGGTTCCGCCGCCGGCGAAGACGATCACGTTTTTGCGAAGCGGTGCGATCACGCGAATTGCCCTTCGGGTTCTTTTTGCCCGCTGCGCGCGACAC
Organism: uncultured bacterium; assembly: GCA_965369495.1. Lineage (GTDB taxonomy): Bacteria > Planctomycetota > PLA2 > PLA2 > PLA2 > JBCDBY01. The sequence continues at coordinate 9,758 of CBDURV010000040.1, read as the reverse complement.
CGACGATCAGGCCGGTCGCCAGCAGCGACGTCATGAGGTTGCTCCCTCCCTGGCTCAGGAAGGGGAGAGAAATGCCCTTGGGCGGTGCCGCGGCCGTTTCGACCGCGATGTTCAAGATCGCCTGGAAGACGACCACCAGCGTGGCGCCGGCCGCCACGAAGAATCCAAAGCGGTCCCCGCGCTGCTCGGCGGCGAGCGCGATGCGGACACCGTGGATCAGAATCAGCGCGAAGAGCACGCCGACGACGGCGATGCCGACGAAACCGAGTTCCTCCGCCCAGTTCGCCAGCACGAAATCGGTGTGGCCGGCGGGCAGGAAGTCGAGCTTCTGGCGCCCCGCTCCGAGGCCGACGCCGAACCAGCCGCCGCTGCCGATGGCGATCAGCGCCTGCTCCTGCTGATAGCCGAGGCCGTGAATCCAGCCGAGCCGCGCTTTCATGTAGTCGTTGGACTGGATCACCAGCAGCAGCACCGGCAGCGCGCAGACGCCCGCCGCGAAGATGCGCCCGACGCGCGCACCCGCCAGCAGGAAGAGCGCCACGCCGATCGACGCCACGAACACGCTCGTCCCGAAGTCGGGCGCCATCATGACCAGCACGCAGATGAGCAGCACCGGCCAGGCGTGGCGCAGTGGCTGTTTCAGGTCGCGGTCCTCGTTCGCCAGCCGTTGCGACAAGAAGAGCACCACGAGCAGTTTGGCGAACTCCGACGGCTGGATCGAACCGACGCCCGGAATCACCAGCCAGCGGCGCGTGTGCTCGACGCGCGGGGCGAAGAGCAGGGTCAGCACCAGCACCACGCCCACCGCCACGAAGCCGGGGGTCGCCCAGCGCGCGAGGCGATCGCGCGGCATGCGGCTGATGGCGACGCAGGCGCTAACCCCGGCAATGGCCCAGATCGCCTGCTTGAACGCGAAGACCGGCTTGACCGAATAGACGCAGAGCAGGCCGATGGCGGTCAGCAGCAGCGCGGGTACCAACACACCCATGGCGTCCGTGACCGGATCGCGCGGGCGGAAGGGATCGAAGCGGGAGTTCATTGCGCTACTAGTAACTATCGGAGCTTGAAGAGGGCCAGCGCGAACAACGCGAGAATTACCGCGCAAATCCAGAACCGCAACGTGACTTTCGCCTCGTGCAGCCCTTGGAATTCGTAGTGGTGATGCAGCGGCGCGCAGCGGAAGAGCCGCTTGCCGCCGGTCGCTCGGAAGTAGCGGCGCTGCGCGATCACGGAGAGCGCCTCCGCGACGAACACGCCCCCCACAACTAGCAACGTCAGCTCATGGCGCGTGGCGACCGCGACCAGCCCCAACGCGCCGCCGAGGGCGAGCGAACCGGTGTCGCCCATGAAGACGCTGGCGGGAAAGCCGTTGAACCACAGGAAACCCAGGCTCGCGCCGGCCAGCGCGCCACAGACGACGGCGAGTTCCGCCGCCCCGCGGATATGGAAGATGAAGAGGTACTCCGAGAAATCGGCGCGGCCGGCGAGATAGGCGATCAACGCGAAGGTGAGCGCCGCCACCACCATGCATCCGGTCGCGAGCCCATCGAGGCCGTCGGTCAGATTGACCGCGTTGCTCGACCCGACGACGACGAGCGCGCCGAAGACGAGAAACATCCAGCCGAGATCGATGCAGATGTGCTTGGCGAAGGGCACCTGCAGGTCGGTGCGGTGGTCGGAGGCGGGATGGCCCACGTCCGTCGCATCGATGCGGGCATCCTCGATGTCATAGGTGGGAGCGCCCGGGTCCATCTCCGCGCTTACGTCGGGCTGTCCAAACTCGAGTACTGCGAGCCGGGCGCCGCGCGGATAGGGCGAATCCTCCATGCTCGGACCGCGCAGGCGCGATTCGCCCGCGGCCACGGGAACGGCCGTGTACCAGATGACCAGCGCGACACCGGCGATGGCGAGTTGTCCCGCCAACTTCTGCTTGGCGCTGATGCCCTTGCCGTGTCCATTCAGCTTGGACCAGTCATCGATCGCGCCCAACGCCCCGAACGCCAGGAAGGCGCCCAGCGTGACGAGCACGTAGATGTTGTTCATGCGCCCGAACAGGAGCACCGAGAAGAGCACGCTGAACAGGATCAGCAGTCCGCCCATCGTCGGCACGCCCTGCTTTTCCGCCCGCTTGAGCGCCAGCAGCTTGGAATCGTGATCGACGCAGCCGTGCAGCTTCTTCTTACGCAGCCATTCGACGAGGCCCGGCGCGCAGACGATCACCACCAGGAACGCGAGGATCGCCGCGAACACCGCGCGGAAGCTGATGTACCGGACGATGTTGAGCCCCTGGATCTGGGAGGCGAAGGGCACAAGCAGCCAGTAGAGCATTCGCGTGATTCGTTCTTGAGGTCAGCTTTCGACCGGATCGATCGAACGGATTCTGTTTTTGGGGGCCGGGGTTTCGGTCGCCTTGTCCGCGTTGCTCTCCGCCGGCTTCCGTCTCCGGCCCTCGGCCTGTTCCTTCACGGCGTCGTAGACGCGCTCGATGCGCACGCCGCGCGATGCCTTGAAGAGGATCACATCGCCCTGCCGCGTCGCGACCGGCATATCCGCCAGCGCCGCGGGCACGTCGGGCGACCAGTGCACGTCGCGCAGGCCGGCGCTCTTGGCCGCACGCGCCGTCTCCTGGCTGAGCGGACCGATGCACCAGAGCGAGTCCACGTTCGATTCCGCCACGGTGCGGCCGATGCGTGCGTGGAGTTCGCCGGAGCGGTCGCCCAACTCCAGCATGTCGCCCAGCACCGCCACGCGGCGGGTACCGGAACGGACGGCCATTTCGTGAATGGCCGCCTCGACGCTGCGGGGATTGGCGTTGTAGGCGTCGTTGATGAGGCGAATACGACCGATGTCCTCGACCGCCATGCGCATCGCCACGGGGCGGAAGCTCTCGAGCCGTTCGAAGACGTCGCAGGCGTGTTCGCCGACCCACATGGCGGCGGACGCGGCCGCGAGCGCATTGTGTACGTTGTGCACGCCGTAGGTCTCAAGGCGCACGATCTTCTTACCGAGCGCGCGGAAGCTGAGACCGGCGCCGCGCGTGCGAATGTCGCTGGCGAAGACGTCCGCCTCCGACCAGGTCCCGAACGTGAGCGCATAGCTCGGCGCGAAACGCATCATGGCGCGCACGCGTTCGTCATCCCAGTTGAGCACCGCGCAGCCTTCGGGAGCGAGCGAGCGGATGAGCGCGGCCTTCTCCTCGGCGACGCCGTCGAGATCGCCGAGACCGGCAAGGTGCGACTCCGCCACGTTGAGCACGATGCCCACGTCGGGTTGCGCGATGCGCGCCAGCGATGCGATTTCGCCCGGCGCGTTGCTGCCCATCTCGACGACGCAGAATCGGTGGTGACGGTTGGCCGTCAGCAGCGTCAGCGGCACGCCGATCGCGTTGTTGTACGAGCGCGGCGAGACGGCGGCGCGCGCGCCGAGAATGGCGCGCAGCATCTCCTTGGTCGTCGTCTTGCCGTTGCTGCCGGTAACGCCGATCACCTTGAGATCAAGGCTCTTGCGGTAGTGCGTGGCGAGATCCGACAGCGCCCGCAGAACATCGGGCACGAGCACCACGGGATTTCCGATTCCCTGATGCGCACGCGCGACATCGGCCCTGTCCACGAGCGCCGCTGATGCGCCACTCGCGAAGGCTTCGCCCAAGAATTCGTGCCCGTCATGTAGAGCGCCGCGCAGGGGCAGGAAGAGATCCCCCCGACCCGCTTTACGCGAGTCGATCGCGATGCCGGAAACCCGTAGGTCCGGCCCGTCGTAGGAGCCTCCTGTCCATGCGGCGATCTGACGGATGGAAAGTTGCTCCATCGGTCGCCTCCGAAGGCCCCTGAATACTACATCCAGTGGCCTTATGTCAATTACTGCCCTAGACTTAGGGCAATTGACCTAGTTGAACTATGTTTCAAAAATCGACCCGCCACCGTCGCGGCGAGTGCCTCTCATTGGATTGCCATTAGCTGATTGACCGCAGCTCGTCCTTGGCGACCTGAACGTCATCGAAGGGAAGCCGTTGATTGCCCACGATCTGGTAGTCCTCGTGGCCCTTGCCGGCGATGAGCACCGCATCCCCCGGGCGCGCGGCGCGCAGGGCGGCGCCGATCGCCGCGCGGCGGTCGAGCACCACAGTCGCGCCGGCGGTGCCGGTTCCCGCGAGCACTTCGCGGGCGATTTCCGCGGCGTCTTCGGTCCGCGGGTTGTCGCTGGTCACGAAAACACGGTCGGCCCACTGCGCCGCCACCGCCCCCATGCGCGGGCGCTTGCTGCGATCGCGGTCGCCGCCGCAGCCGAAGACGACGATCACGCGCCCGGTCGTGACTTCTCGCACGGCGCGAATCGCCTGGAGCAGCGCATCGTCGGTGTGCGCGTAGTCCACCAGCACGAGCGTCGGTTCGGTCGCGACGACCTCCAACCGACCGCGCGCCGCAACCGCCTTGGCAAGCATGGCGAGCGCCTCGTGCGGGTCGGACCCCAGCGCGCAGGCCGCTTCCAGCGCCGCCGCCGCATTCTCGGCGTTGTGACGCCCCACGAACGGAACGAACGCCTCGTGATCGCGCCACTCGAAATACGTTCCGTTGGGCGACACGCGCACGCGCTCCGGCCTGAACCAGACGACGTCGGCGCGCGTCTCGATCCGCATGCAGGCGGGATCGACGGCGTTCAAAATGGCGACCGAGTCGGAATCGAGCCCGGTAATAAGTCGCGCCTTCGCAAGCGCGTACGACTCCATCGAGCCGTGGTAGTCGAGATGGTCGCCGCTCAGGTTGGTGTAGACCGCCGCCGCGAAGTGCAGGCCGTCCGTGCGCCGTTGCGCCAAGGCGTGCGACGAGACCTCCATCACGCAGGCGACGCAACCGGCATCGACCATCGCGCGCAGGTGGCGGCGAATCTCGGTCGGCGCGGGCGTGGTGTTGATGGCGGGCAGCGGCATGCCTTCGCGACCGGGCCATTCGACGCCGGTCGTTCCGATGAAACCCACCGGCCCAGGAATGAGCTGTCCGGTCAAAAACGCCGTCGTCGTCTTGCCGTTGGTGCCGGTAATACCGACGAGGGCGAGCGCGCGCGAGGGATCGCCGTAGATCAGGTCGGCCAGTTGGCCTGCGGCGGCGCGCGCATCGGGCACGCGGATCCAAGGGACAGACTCCCCCGGATCGCGCTCGGAGACGACGCCCACGGCCCCACGATCGAGGGCATCGCGCACATGGCGCAGGCCGTCGTCCTGGTTGCCGCGAATGGCGACGAAGAGATCTCCGGCTTCGATGAAGCGGGAATCCTCCCGCACTCCGCGCACGGGGAGATCATCACCCAGTTCGGGTGCATTCATCAGGGCAGCCCTCACCGCCCGGGCCAAGCGGCCCAATGTCCAAGTTTCCACGAGTGTCGGGGCCATACGACTGGAAGTCTGGCTGAGTATGTTCACCCGCCACTCCGACAAAGAACGGCGCCTTCTGAATCCGGGTTCCGGCCGTCGACCGGGGAGATCCGCTCCCCTGTCTTCGCGCTAGACCTTTGGACCGCCGCAACACGCACCTGTTTTTCTTTTTGCACTAATTGCCGGACCCCGGACTCGGAAGGCGCGCCGTTCACTCGCGCTTCAAGGACGGGAAGGGTGCGACGGATAATCCGCCCGACGGCAGGCGCGGCAACCACGCCTCCATACGGTCTCGGATAGGTCTTGCTCTTTTTGGGTTCGCGCGCGACGACGAGCACCAGCAGGCGCGGGTCATCGGCGGGCGCGAAAGCGACAAACGAAGAGTCGTACTTGGCGTTCTCTTCGGACTCGCCGCGCTTGAGGTAGTGCCGGCTCGTGCCGGTCTTGCCGGCCACGTCGATTCCGCGAATGCGGGCGCGACGGCCGGTGCCCTCGGCGACGACGCGGGTGAGCGTCTCGCGCACGAACTGCAACGCCTCGCGGGAGTAGCCGACGCGGCGCGGTTCCGGGCGGTGGCGCTGCGCCAGGAGGCGCGGACTCACCAGGTAGCCGCCGTTGGCGATCGTCGCGAAGGCGGTCGCCAACTGCAGCGGCGTGACCATGATCGCGCGGCCGAAGCTCATGGAGATGAGGTGCTCGTACTCGCGCCACTCGTTCACCGGCGTCAGGCGACCGGGCTCCTCGCCTTGCAGGGCGAGACCCGTCTTGCGGCCGAAGCCGATGCGCGACAGGTAGGAGTGCGTGGGAGCGATCCCGAGCGCCAGGCCGACCTGCGACATGCCCACGTTGCTCGACTTGATGAGCACGCGGGAGAGTTCAATCTGATGGTGCGGGCGCACGTCATGCACGACGCGCCAGCCGAACTTGCGATAACCGGGTCCGCAGTCGAAGACCTCGTCGAAGCGCACCGCGTTGCGGCTCAGCGCCTCGGCCACGATCAGCGGCTTGAGCGTTGACCCGGGCTCGTAGCTCATGTGAATCGCCGGGATGCGCAGTGCTGCGCGGTCCACGTTCGGGAACTCGGTCGGATCGAGCGCGGGGCGTCCCGCCATCGCGAGGATCTCGCCGGTGCGCGGGTCCATGGCGATGGCGCACGCCATGCTCGGCTTGAAGGTCTGCTCGAGCTTGTCCAACTCCTCGGCGACGATGCGCTGCACGACGACATCCAGCGTGGTGCGAATGTCACGCCCGGCAATCGGCGGAAGATCGTGTTCGGGATAGAGATGCAGCTGCTTGGAGCGGCCGGAGCGTTGGATCGACGATTTGCCGTCCTGCCCTTGGAGTACGGCGTCGCACATGCGTTCCAAACCGCTCAGGCCGTGCGGCTCGCCCTCCGCGTCCGGTCCCACGACACCCACCGTCGAAGCCGCGAGGGATCCGTGCGGGTATTCGCGGCGGGGCTCCTCGAGCACCACCATGCCGGGCAGCGAGGCGGCCTCGACGCGCGCGGCGATGTCGCGATCGATCCAGCGTGCGAGATAGCAGAAGCGCGTCTTGCGCTGCGCCGCGCGGCGAAGCCGGTCCGCGAACTCCGCCGCGCGCTCCGGCGCACCGAAGGCGAGCGCGAAGCTGGCGGCCCACTCGGTCGCCCAACGGCCTACCGGACGCTTCTCGCGCTTGGCGCGACTCGTCGCCGCGTCGTGCACCATCTTCGGATCGACGGCGAGCGAGCGGCTGTGATAACAGCAGACGAGCACGCGCCCCTCGCGATCGAGAATGCGGCCGCGCTGCGCGGGCACGTCCACCACGCGGAAGTGCTGGCGGTGCGCGCGCGCCCGGAACTCGTCGCCCCGCACGATCTGCAGGTGGCCGGCGCGCGCAATCAGCGCCCCCAGTGCCAACAGCATCAACGTGAAGAGCATGCGCGCACGACGCGCCGGCGAGTCGATCGTCAACTTCACTTGGCGGCCGCTCTTTCGGGATCGGGCAGGGCCACGCCCGCCTCGCAGGCGCGCTCGGTCAACGGTCCCGGGGAGCGCAGTCGCGACACCTCGAGCTCGAGGTTGTCGTTACGACGGCGCGATTCGTCGAGGTCGTGCGAGATGTGACCGATGGAACCGCCCACGACGACCAGCTCGCGCCGGACCGTCACGGCGTAGACGGCCGTGAGCAAGAACGCCACGGCGGCGCCCCAGGTGATGAAATCACGCATCGTCGCTTCTCCTCTCGGCCACGCGCAGGCGCGCGGAGCGGCTGCGCCGGTTTGCGCGCAGCTCGTCCGGACCGGCCTGGATCGGTTTTTTCGTGATGACTTCCAAACGGGCGTCGGACCGGAACGTGTTTTTCACGATCCGGTCCTCGCCACTGTGAAAGGAGATCGCCAACAGCCGTCCACCCGGCCGCAGCAAGTTCACTGAATCGTTGAGGGCGCGCTCGATCTCGCCCAGCTCGTCGTTGACTGCCATGCGCAGAGCCTGGAAGGTGCGCGTGGCCGCATCGATGCGCCCGCGCCCGCCGCTTGCCGTTCGCACGATCTCGGCCAGCTGACTGGTCGTAGTGATGCGCTCGCGACGGCGCGCGGCGACGATCGCCTTGGCGATGCGACGCGCGCCGCGGTCACCGCCCTGGTCGAAGATCAGGTCGGAGAGTTGTTTCTCCGGCCAGCGGTTCACAATGTCCGACGCAGAGAGGTCCTGCGTGCGGTCCATGCGCATGTCGAGCGGCGCGTCGTGCCGGAACGAGAAGCCGCGCTCGGGCAAATCGAGCTGCGGGCTGCTCACGCCGAAGTCGAAGAGGATCGCATCGACCGGCGGCAACGAAGCATCGGCCGCCACGGTCGCGATGCTGGAGAACGGGGCGTGGCAGGCGTCTACCCGCTCCCCGAACTCGCGCAGTCGCTCGCGCGCCTCTGCTAATACTTCGCTATCTCGATCGATTCCGTACACCCGACCCTCCAGAGTCGTTGTGAGGAACGAGCGCGTATGCCCCCCGAGTCCGAGGGTCGCGTCGATGAGCAGCGTCGTCTCGTCGGGAAGGTAGCTAAGTACCTCCGCGACAAGAACCGGTGTGTGTTCCACCGTATCTAGCCGAGATCGAGGGGGGCCTGCGCCATGAACTTCTCGAAGTCGGCCGGATGCCAGGCTTCGAGATGGCGTCCCACTCCCGCGATCAACACCTCGCGATCCGGAAACCGCTCGGCGAGCGTTCCCGGAAAGACGATGCGTCCCGTTCCATCAAATGTCTTAAAGATCATCTGGGAGTAAAAGGCGCGGTTAAACGCGAGGTTGCCGAGGGGATCAGCCCCTTGCGCTGCCGCGTACGCCTCAAGATCCGACCGTGGCCAAAGAGCGACACAATTCTTCGTTGGAACGAGGTAGAGGCCCTTGCGATCGATAGCGTCCAGAGCCTCCCTGAGGTCGGAAGGCACCAGCACGCGATTCTTCGCGTCGAGGCTTCGGGAATACGTCCCAGTAAAGAGATGAGCCACAATTACACACCCGGACACAAGCTCCCACTTGTGCCCACATAGTAACACTATGGCCCACTGGCGCAACCCCAAAACCCACAGACATAAACGACTGTGAACAAAGGACTTAGCCTCTGTTAGGAGGGTGTCTAGGGGCCCTATTTTTCAGGGTCGCCGAATGACACTCGCTCCCACCGACCGCCCCCACCGTGCTGCGCGGGATGCCGGAAAAACCCTATTCTACGGGGGTTTCGGGCGGCTTCTCGGAAGATTCGGCCTCTTCGGGCGACTCAGGATCGGTTTCCGGCTCTTCCACCGCAATTCCGAAGAGCCGATTGAGGTCCGCCTGGAGGCGATCGGCGTCCTCGGGACCGACGTCCGGGACGGGAATATCGACCTCTTCGTCCTCTTCGTCGCCGCGCACCACGAGACGCAGCATTTCGCCCTTCGCGGTGCGCTTGAAGCCCTTCATCTTGAGCTTCCGCTTGCGGCCCAAGAGCAGCCCAAGCAGGTAGACGAGCGACGCGTGCTCCTCATCCGATTCCGTGCGCAGGCGCAGGAAAAACTCCATCGCCAGATCGAAGTCGAGGCGGCGTTCATCCTCGACGGTGACCGGTACCTGCGAACGCCAGAACGAATAGCTCTCTTCTTCCAGCGCAGCGAACGCATCGACTCCGAAGTCGCGCCGCTCGAATCCGTCGTCGGTCTCGAAGATCGCGGAGACGATCGCCTCGCCCTCTTCGAAGGTTCTACCCGTCGCGGCGCATTCAGGAGCGCGACGACCCAGCTTGTACTCGGCCATGGCCCGATCCTAACCTGCGTGATCCACGAGACCCGCGGTTCTGACCGGTCCGCGACGCCAATCTCTGCGTTGCTCGTCGTCGGAGTGGATTTCAAACACGACTTCCTCCTCGCGCCTTGATC
>CBDURV010000039.1:0-13291 GCA_965369495.1 uncultured bacterium | reverse complement strand
TCCCCACCGGCGTAGCTGCCTTGATGACAAGCGTTTAGGCGCGACGCGCGGGCTCCGGTCACGACAAAGTCCAAACTTTCGCGGCCCCCGCACCGTCCGTTGACTATCCTCTCTCCATGAAATTCACCCGCACGATCCTGTCCGCTGCCGTCCTTGTCGCGGCTGCGGGCACCGCGTTCGCAGACGACGCGGAAATGCAAGCCAAGTACGAGAAGAAGATCGCGAAGAAGTTTGTCGCCGATGGCGGCTGGGTCCTCGACTACGACGAGGCTCGCCAGCGCGCCAAGGCGGAGGACAAACTGATCTTCATCTACTTCACGCGCTCGTACTCGCCGTGAGGCCCCTGTGATTCTTTGGAGAGCGGTGCGCTCTCCGATCCCGCGTTCGGACCCTGGGCCAAGAAAAACGTCGTCCCCTTCCTGCATGTCACCACTCGTATTAGCGGCCGCAAGTATGACCGGTTGCTGAGCGAGAAAGGCTTCCGCGGCTTCCCCTCCCTCGCATTCATGGATGCCGAGGGGAACATCCTGGCAAAGCCGCAGAGCCGTTCGGTCACCGGGTTCGAATCGACGCGCACGGCGCTGATTCAGCACGCCGACCTGGTGAAGCGAACCGAGGCCGGCGAGAAGGGCCTCGATGCCGCGATACTGCTCTGCGAGTACACGCTGGGCAAGATCGACGGCGCCGCGTTCAAGACGCGTGCCGCGTCGGTAACCGACGCGACCGACGAGCAGAAGACCGCGATCGCGCAGATCAACACGGACGGCGCGTTTCTTGAGTTGGTCCAGCAATCCCAACGCGGCGATCTCGACGATGCGGCGCAGAAGATCCTCGCCATGCTCGACGGCGGCCAGAAGCCCACCGCGAAGTCGCGGGCGGATACCGGTGCGTGGAGCGCCGTGAATCGCTATGCCATGAAGACGCGCGATGCGGATCTGGCGAAGCGCTCGGCCGCGAGCCTGAAGGCGGCGTACGCGGACAACCGCGCGGCGGACACCTACGTCAAGAACCTGGCGGAGTCCGCCGACAAGCTGGCCGTCCTCGTTGCGCTGTCCAGCAACACGGAGATGCCGGCGGCGGAGCGGGACCTCAAGGTGGCGATGCTCGAGTACGACTTGAGCATCTTGTCCCCGAAGGCGTTCCTCGATAAGGCGGGCGCGCTCCAGGAAGGCGCGCCGGCTGACCAGAAGGCGGCGCTGGAAGCAGCGATGGTGAAGGCATCGTTCGAAATCCACGTCCGCGCCGCCCGCACGCGGGACAACGCGGTTCTGGCCGAGGCCGCGATCGCGTTGATCGCGATGATCGACGCCGGCAAGGCGCCTCCGGAGAATCTCGCGCTCCAAATCTGGAACACGGTCGCGCGCCATGGAATGGCGACGTCCGATCCGGCCATGATGGAGCGCGCCGCGGACGGCTTCGAGTCCACCGGCAATAAGCGCGTCGAGAACTTCGTCAAAGACCTGCGCAAGCGAGCGGCGGCCATGCGCGACACGACGAAGAACTAGCAGGCCTCCAAACTGAGCCCCGGGGCATCGCGTCGTTACCACGCGACGCGGCTCCGGGGCCAGCGCAGTCGAAACACGCATACGGTGACGGGCCGTTCTGCCGGGGCGCCGTCGTTGACGGTCTCAGGTTCATTTGCTGCGCTCCGGGGCGCGTGTGCCCCCGGAGGGTGCCGCGAATCAGCGGCCCTTCTTGGCCCACGACATCCAGCCTTCCCAGCTCAGCTGGGCGCGAAAGCTGAGGTACTTCACGGGTGCGTTCTTGGCCGGCTGGGGCGCGCGCATGCCGCGCGGCTTGAGGTCGATAATGCGCCACCAGAGTGCCGTAAATCCGAGGATGCCGTGTGCACCCGCGGGCAGCGGTTTGGGCGGGCTGTCTTCGAGCTTGGCCGTGACCCAGGCGGCGTTGCGCGCGTTGAGCATCCGAAGACGATCATCCTGCGCGGCGGAACGCTTACCCCGCTGCGTGAGAAGCCGCCGCTCGCGATACTCGTCATCGATCAGCTTCGCGGTGTTGCGGACGATGATTTTTCCTTTCGCGCGCAGCACCTTCGGACTCAGGTTCCAGAGGGCGAGCAGACCGGCCTCGAGCACTTGCGGAGAGGTCTCGGGGAGTTGTCCGAGGATGATCGCCACCGCCGCTTCGTCGCCCGCGAGCGGCAGGTTTTCCAGCACGGCGATGCGCGTTTCATCCGATAGCTTCCGGGTCTGCGCGAGCCATTTTTTCAGGAGCTTGCGAATGGAGGGGTCCGGGGAGCCGGCGACCGCACCGGCGAGATCGGCTTGCACCGCACCCGTGGATTCGCGCAGCGCGGTATCGAGCGCCTTCGTCACGAGTCTCGCATCCGCCCGCTTGCCCCCGGCCGCGATTGCGACGGATGCATCGAGCGTCTGTTCGAGCCGTCGGCGCGCGGATTCCAGCTCCGTTCCGGACAGCAAGTGGACCCACGCCCGCATGGGTTCGATGCGGGACAACATCCATGCGTGGGCGGCTCCGCCCGTGGCAGCACCCACCGCCTCCAGCATGTCCACCACAGCGGCCGGGTGAGCTTCGGCTTGCGCCAGCCTGGCCTCCAGAATCGCAATTCCATCCGGCGCGCCGCTGGCTGCCGCGACGTTCCACGCCGCGCGACGGATGGCGGGCTCCGCCGATCGAGAAGCGCGCTCGACTTCCAGCAATATGCCCCCAAGCAGGCCGAGATCGCGCGCGGAGATGCGCTCCGTGCGCGGCTTCGATCCAGGCGGTATCCGCCTCGGCCTGCAGGGACGAGGCGCACAGCAGCACGGCCACCAGCGCCGCAAGGCCGTCGCGCTGCCAAAAGAACCCGCCCACGGCGGTCAGAACGAACTCGGACCGGGGAATGTTCACGGCGTGCAGGCGCGGGCTACCGGGCGGCGAGGACTTTGCTCAGCAATTCGTACGGCTCGTTGTCTTTGCCGAACGCCGCCAGCGCGTTGTCTAGGCCGTCCTTGCGTGCCGCCGCGAGGAACGACTCGATCTCGGCGCGCTCGTGCTTCGCCGCACGTTCCATGATTCGGGCGAACTGCAGCAGCGCCCGCGCGTCCCCGATGCGACCGACCATCTTGTCGGAGGGCAGGAACGAGTAGGCGAAGGCGCGCGGGCGGATGAGCTGAAACGGCTCCACGCTCCACTCGATGACCGGCAAGTCGTGGAGCGCACCGTTGGTAAGTAGGACCTTGCCGGGCAATCGCACGCGCAGACGAATCCGGTGATCGTCAAAAAATTCGTTTATCGCCAGTGCACCGATTCCGGAGTAGCCGAACTTTTGCAGGCGCTTCTGAATCGCCTCGCGCTGCTCGGCCGGTACGGTCTTCTCCCACGCGCGCTCTTGGAGGTTCGTCTTGTCCTCGTTTTCGGCCGACGCCCGCATGCGCTCCAGCAACGCGAGCTTCCTCTCCCGGGTTGCGCCCTCGAGCGCGTCGAGCCAGCCCAGCCAAACCGACTCGTCGATGCGCCAACCGCGGTCGAAGATGACTTCGACGAAATTTCCTTTCGCTTCCTTCTCAGCGCGCAGTCCCAGCTTCTTCAGTTCCGCATTGATGACCTGGAACCTCGAGTCGCGCTGGAGCAGGTCCATCTCCATCAATCCCTCGTCCAAGGTCAATCCGTTCTCGGACAACCACGCCAACTCCGTGTGGATGGCGAGCAGCGAGGCCCTCAACTGCGGAACCACCACCTTGCGTGCATGCTTGCGGACCCCGCGAAAATCGAGCTCCGGCTCAAGCAGCTCCATGGCGGCGATCTCGATCCGGACCGCGAGATCGAGCGCGAACTCGGACTCCTTCCGGAACCGCACGCGATCGACGCCGAGGTCAACCGTTTCCTCGTAGCGATAGACCTTGCCGAACACAACGTCCTGGACGCGGACGAAGACATTCCCTTCCGCCGTGGGTACATCCTTGATCGCGTCGGCGCCGCCGCACTCGTCGTCGATATCCGCCATCAGGACACGGAGGCCGCTCGGGTAGAAGCCGAGGTCGAACGTCGCCTCTGCAACGAAGCCGTCCCTCTCATTCCCGCTCAGCTCGTAGGGCGCCTTGGCAGGCGCGTACCGTGTCCACGCCTGTGGGTCCTTCTCCGAAAGCTCGCGGATGGAAATCGTCCGCTGGACCTTTCCTTCCGCCGTGACGACCGTCTCGACGTCTACCTCGTATTCGAGGCAACCCCCGATCAGCAGGAGAACAACCAGCAGGAGAACAACTAGAAACCAGCGCATATCCACACCTCCCCGGACCCCTCCCATTCTAGCTCCAAAAAAAGAGTGGCCCCACCGGACGCCGGTTCTCGCTATCGATGTCGGACGAAAGGAAAGGGGACTCTGCCATGCGATCGATGATCAAGATGTTCACGTTGGCCATGCTGACCGGGGGATTGGCAGCTTGCGGTAGCTCAGGTCCGAACGAGCTCAGCTTCGAGGAGGAAATCGGTTTTCGGCTACTGCGGCAGGATTATCACGTCGCCACCACCACCGGCGATTTCGACCTCCTGCGCAGCATCTGGGCGAACGACGCCGTTCTCACGACGGACGCGGGCGCCCGGATTGCCGGCGGCGACGCGATCGCCGAACACTTGGCCGGCGACTCGACGTTCGGCAACGTGCTCGTGCTGACGTCGGAGAGCCGCTGGACGGTCACGCCGCGTGGGGATAGCGCGGAGTACGCCTTCGAGACCATCCTGGTAGACCTCGGTGGCAACGACCCGGCGAAGACCCTGCTCTCCGATTCGGGCGCGCAGACCGCGACGGTCCGGATCGTCGCGCACACCAACAGCACCGGGATCGCCGAGCGCGCGGCGGACGGACGTTGGGCGTTTCGGGAGCTCAACATCGGTCACGGCCCGCTCTCCCTGCGTGGCCTGGCCCAGGAAGAACCGGGTGAAGGCGACTTGCCCGTCGGCGACGAGTTGGGCTTCCGGCGCATGCGCGAACGGTTCCACTTGGCGACGACCAGCGGCGACCGTGAACTCCTGCGCAGCGTCTGGGCGGACGACGCCGTGTTTCGCGGCGGCCCGAACGAGATCTTCGGCGGCGACGCCGTCACCGACTTCATGGCCGGCGGCGCCGCCTTCGGCCGGGTGCTGGTGCTGACGCCGGAGTACAGCGCGCGGCTCGCGGTGAACGACGGAATCGCGCAATACGCATTCGAGTGCATCACGATCGATGTCGGCGACGGCGACCCGCTGGGCACGCCGCTCTGCACGGCCGGCGGCGAGCAGAATCCCGAAGTCGAAATCGTCCGGCACACGCACACCTCCGGCTTCGCGAAGCGCGTCGCCGATGGCAAGTGGGTGTTCCAGGAATTCAACGGCGGACTCGGCCCGCTGCCTTCGGAGTGAAGTCTTGCCCGCAACGCGCAAACGGTTGCTCCCCCGGATCCTGACTGGAGTTCGGCTAGCCGGTATTCGGCTAGAATGGACACGCAGTGCGGGTATGGGTGATGTAACTCGAATCCTCTCCGCCATCGAGCAGGGGGATGAGCGCGCGTCCGAACGGCTCCTGCCGCTGGTGTACGACGAGCTGCGGAGGCTCGCCGGCAACTGGCTCGCCCGGGAACGGCCGGGCCAGACGTTGCAGGCCACCGCACTCGTGCACGAGGCATACCTGCGTCTGGTCGGCGCCGCCCAGACGCAGAGCTGGAACTCGCAGCACCACTTCTTCGCCGCCGCGGCCGAAGCCATGCGCCGCATCCTCATCGATCGCGCGCGCCGCAAGCTGACCAAGAAACACGGTGGCGGGCGCCGGCGGGTCGATCTCGATGCCGTGTTCCCCGCCTGCGACGCGCCGCCGGAAACACTGCTCGCCGTCGACGAGGCGCTCACCAAGCTCGAAGAGGAGTTCCCGGAGCACGCGCAACTGGTGAAACTGCGCCATTACGCGGGCTTCACCATCCAGCACTGCGCCGACGCGTTGCGCATCAGCCCGCGAACCGCGAAGCGGCGCTGGGCATTTGCGCGCGCGTACCTCTTCAACGAACTGGCGGAACACGACTAGTTTTTGCTTTTGCTGGCCCGGCACCGGCGTCAAACTCGCATTGGGGAAGGAGGCGGACATGAACGCTGACGATGGGTTCGAGACAATCTTTCACACGGCGATGGAGATCGGTTCGGCGCGGGATCGCACCGCGTACCTCGACCGCGCGTGTGGTCAAGATCCGGGGCTGCGGTCACGCGTGGAGCGGCTCTTGGATGCCGACGCGCGCACCGGGAAGTTCATGCACGACACGGACGGTCCGGCGGCCACTCCGGCAAGGGCTGCGTCCGACGGCATCCTGGAAAAACCGGGCGACCGCATTGGCCACTTCAAGCTGCTGCAGGTAATCGGCGAGGGCGGGATGGGAACGGTCTTCATGGCCGATCAACTCGAGCCGGTCGAGCGGCGCGTCGCACTGAAGGTCCTGAAACCGGGATTGGACACGGGCGAGGTGATCGCCCGCTTCGAGGCGGAGCGGCAGGCTCTGGCACTCATGGACCATCCGAGCATCGCCAAGGTCTTCGACGCGGGCGCGACGGAATCCGGCCGCCCCTACTTCGCCATGGAGTTGGTCAAGGGCATCCCGATCACCGAGTACTGCGACCAGCACAAGCTCAAGCCGCGCCAGCGACTCGAACTCTTCGTGCATGTCTGCCGCGCCGTCCACCACGCGCACCAGAAGGGCGTCATCCACCGCGACCTCAAGCCGGCGAACGTGCTCGTCGCGGACTACGACGACAAGGCAGTCCCCAAGGTCATCGACTTCGGCGTCGCCAAGGCCACCGGCCAGAAGCTGACCGAGAAGACGATGTTCACGCAGTTCGGCCAGATCATCGGGACGTTCGAGTACATGAGTCCCGAGCAGGCCAAGCTGAATCAGCTCGACGTCGATACCCGCGCGGACATCTATTCACTGGGCGTGCTTTTGTACGAGTTGCTCACGGCCACGACGCCGTTCGAGCGGGGGCGGCTCTCGTCCGTCGGTTTCGACGAGCTGCTACGGATCATCCGCGAGGAGGACCCCCCCAAGCCGAGCACGCGCGTGAGCTCGCTCGGTGACCTGACCGCGATCGTGGCGGCGTCGCGCGGCGGTGACGCACGCCAACTGCGCTACTCCCTGCGCGGCGAGCTCGACTGGATCGTCATGCGCGCCATGGAGAAAGACCGCAATCGCCGCTACGAGAGCGCGGCCTCGCTGGCCGACGACGTGGGCCGCTACCTCCGGCACGAGGCGGTGCACGCGCGTTCGCCCTCCGCCGCCTATCGCGCGCGGAAGTTCGTGCGCCGGCATCGCGGCCCGGTGATCGCCGCCGCCGCGGTGTTGCTCGTCCTGCTGCTTGGCCTTGCGGGAACCAGCTACGGATTGGTCGCAGCGACCAACGCGCGGGAACGCGCCGTACGCCTCAACTTCCGTATGGCGCTCGATCGCGGACTGCACCTGTGCGACGACGGCCACGTCGCGCATGGCCTGCTCTGGCTTGCGCGCGCACTCGAGCTCTGCCCGGAGGACGATCCGGCCAGTGCGCGCGTCGTGCGCGCCAACCTGAACGCGTGGCGGCGCGAGCTGAACGCGCTGGAAGCGGTGTTCCCACACGACGCGCCGGTGACCGCCGTCGCCTTCAGCCCTGACGGCCGGCGGCTCGCAACGGGCTCCGAGGACCGCACGGCGCAGATCTGGGACCTGGAGACGAACGAAGCCGTGGGCGAGCCGCTCAAGCACGGCGGCGACGTGCACGAGTTGGCGTTCAGCTCGGATGGCACGCGCCTGCTTTCCGCAGACTATCGCCGCACCGCTTTCCTGTGGGATACCGCAACCGGGGACCGGCTCCACACGATGCTGCACGGCGCCGGCGCCACGCTACGCGAGCTCGTCGTGCTCTCCGCCACCGGCGGCGTGCTGGGCGCCGCCTTCCGGCCGCCCGACGACACGCAGCTCGTCACGAGCTGCGGCGACGGCACGATTGTGTTCTGGGATGCGCGGACCGGGGAGCGGCAGGGCCAGATCCCGAAGGGCTCGCACACGCACATGGTTCACGACATCGCCGTCAGCCCCGACGGTGCGCGCATCCTGACCGCGAGCCACAACGGGGTAGCCGAGCTGTGGGACTTCGACTCGCGCAAGTTGCTGGCCACGTTCCGGCACGGGACCCACGTGGTGAGCATCGACTTCTTCAGCGACGACCGGATCGTCACCGGCGACTCCGCGGGCAACGTCCTGCTGTGGAGCATCGAGAAGGCGCTGGCGGACGAGGACCGGACGCTCGACCATGCCGCGGAAGAGCACATCGCGGGTTGGCGCCACCGTGGCACGGTCCACCGCCTGCGCGTCAGTGCGGACCGCACGCGCATCCTGAGCGCATCCTTCGACAACACCGCGCAACTCTGGGACCCCGGAGCGGACGTGGTCAAGGGGCCGACCATCGAGCACCAGACCGCGGTTTGGGCGGCGGCGTTCGCACCCGACGGCGCGCGGGTCGCCACGGCGGCCGACGACAACACGGCCCGTCTGTGGCAGCCGGCGCCCGGCCAGTCGATTCGAGTCGTCCGGTTCGACATCGCCTTCAAACACGACGCAGTCTTCTCCCGGGCTGGCCGGCACGTGTTGATCAAGATCGACAAGGACCGCGCCGCCGTACACAACGTGATGACCAGGGACCGGCTGTGCGTCCTGCATCACGAGGGAGGCATTCGCGCCATCGCGGTCAGCCCGGACGAGTCACGCGTCCTCACCGGAGGAGCAGACGGAACCTGTGTCGTATGGGATGTCGCCAAGCAAGCGCCCGCCTTCGACGCGTTCCGCCACGGCAACGGAGTCTGGTCGGTCGACATGAGTTCGGACGGCGCACACACGCTCACGGCGGGATTCGACGGCGTGGTGCAGGTGCGCAATGCCCGAACGGGAGCAACGCTGCGGGACTTCCAGGTCGGCTCGCGCGTACAAGGCGTTGCGTTCAGCCCGGATGGGGAGCGGTTCATTGTCTGCAACTCCGCGAAGCGCGGACTCGTCCACACCCTCGCATCCAACGGGCCGGCGCTCGTCCTGGAGGGACACCAGAGCGCCGTCCTCTGCCCGACCTTCAGCCGGGACGGGAGCATGATCGCCACGGGTAGCCACGACAACACCGTCCGCGTCTGGAACGCGATGACCGGGCAGCCTGTTTCCGATCCGCTGCGCCACGCCGGCCCGATCAGCTACGCGATCGGAACGGCATTCAGCCCCGATGGCAGTGCCGTTGTGACAGCGTGCGACGATCTCACCGCCCGAGTCTGGGATATTGCCACGGCGCGGCCGATCGGCCCCGCGCTGCGCCACAAGACCCGATTGGCCCTGGTCGCGTTTCCGACCGAGAGCCAGGTCCGCACCGGCACGGTCAACGGCACGGTGCGGGTTTGGGAAGCAGAGCGCTCGCCCATCGGAGGCCAGCCGGCACACATCCGGCTGTGGGTCGAAGTCATCACCGGTTTCGAGATGGACGAACAGGGCGCCCTGCGCGCGCTGGATGTCCAGAGCTGGAAAGAGCGCAGCGCGCGGCTGAAAGAACTCGGGGGGCCGCCGACCGCGGAGTAGCGAAACTAGTAATGGCCGCGTAGCGGCGTCTCAGACGAGTGTAAGCAAGACTTCTTGGCAGTCGATCAGGCGGTCGTCGGTGGCTCCGCAAAAAACGAGCGGATACGGCACCGCACTCACGAAGAATTCCGGTTAGCTCTCAAGCGAAAACTCCACGCGCAACAGCCGGTGGTTCGCGCGGAAGCCGGCGCGCTCGATGGCGCGGCGGGCGGCGAAGTTCGTGACCTCGGTGGAGCAGTAAGGCGCGAGTCCCTCCGCGCGCGTGCGCGTCACCAGGCTCGAGAGCATGCGCGTAGCGATGCCCTTGCCACGCTGCTCCGCGTGCACGACCATGCCCACGTGCGCGATACCCGGCTGCCGCTGATCGCGACGCAGTTCGCCAACCGAGACCAGCTCCGAGCCCTCCTCGAAGAGCAGCATCTCCTGTCGCTCGAGCCGCTCACGCACGTAGTAGTCGAGAAAGTCCCGCGGTGCGCCGATTGCTTCGGCCTGGAAGTCGACGATGCGCTGGTGATCGCCGGAGTCGCCCAACGCGAGGTCCTGCAACCCGGGTCCTTCCGGCTCGGTGACGGGGGCGAAGAGCAAGGTGTGGGACTCGACCTTGGTGGCCAGGTCCAGCGCCGCGGACAGGTAGCGCGGATCGAGAGTGCATACAATCAAGCGCGCGGCCTTGAGCTCCCCCAGCGCCATACGCAGCAGTGCCGTCGCGTGGTGCTGAAAACGCGGCTGTACGTAGAACCGCAGCAGTTGGCCTTCCTCGTCCACGCAGCAGGAGCCGACGACCTGCTCCCCCATCATCAGGGCATGGGGCGCGGCCATATCGGCAAAGACAGCCCACATGTCGTCCATGGGAGCCACCAGCTGCGCCAGGTAGGCGGCGCGGTGATCGGCGTATGCGGAGGCGTCGGCGCGGAGGGAAGTCGTTTCGGTTTTCACAGGGGATCGGAACTTCGGCAGGAGGCTCGTGCTTGACGCTCACTTGGGAGTCGCGGCGGCCGGGTCGAACATGATCGAGTCGAACAACATCTTGAGCGATTCCTCGCCGATCGGCGCCGCGATGACCTTCCCGGTTTTCGTTTCGGTGCCCCTCGGGGTTTGAATCCAGACGTAGAACCACGAATCGCCACGGTGCGTCACGTAGTGTTTCTGCAGGACGTGGATGGTGGCCGCCCCCTTGGCCAACGTGGTCGATGAGCCGATGGTCCACCAGCGCATGTCGCCCAGGCTGTCTTCGGCGGGCAAGGCGCCACTCTTCGGATTCTGGGACGAGCGGAACAGCCTCTCTGCCGCTTGCCGGTTCCTCATTCTCAAGATGGTGACAAAGTGCGAGGCCTTGCGAAACGACACCTCCTGCACCACATCGGGGCCCGTCGAAGGCCAGATCGACTTCGAGGAGCGCTTCCATGACGCAGGGTGGATGAACCTCAATCCGTTCTCGTTGAACGCCTGAGGAGTCAGATCCTCCGCAGAGTCGTCGGATCCGCCGCAGCCGGCCAGCAAGCCTGCGAGCATCAGCGCGCATGATAAGAGGTGGTTCATGACGCAGAGCATACGAGCGCAACCCGATGTCGCCAGCCCAACCGCCCGTTCGCTCCAAGCCGGGCGCTGAATGGCTGGGCCGGATTCGCTTGCCTACCGCTTCCGGATCCCCAGCGTCTTGATGCGGTAGGTGAGGGTCGTCGGCTTGATGCCGAGTAGTTCCGCCGCACCGCCGGGGCCGGAGATCTTGCCGTCGGCGAGGTCGAGGGCGCGGCGGATGTTGTCGGCTTCGCGGCGGCGCATTTCGGTTTCGGGGAGGACTTCGGCGTCGGCTTGGGCGTTCTGCGTGCGAGCGGGCGCTTCCCCGAAGTCGAAATCGAACTGCAGCGCGCGGCCGCGCGAACGGATGAGCGCGCGCTCCACGGCGTTCTGCAACTCGCGCACGTTGCCCGGCCACGACTGACGCTGCAGCAGCGCGACGTTGGCTTTGGTCAGGATCGGCACGGTCCGATTGAGAGCGTGCGCGAACTCCGCCAGAAAGTGCTGCGCCAGCAACGGGATGTCCTCCGGCCTCTCGCGCAGCGGCACGACATCGAGCGGAAAGACGTTGAGCCGGTAGTAGAGATCGCCGCGGAACGCGCCGCTCTCCACATCGGACCTGAGGTTGCGGTTCGTGGCCGCGATGATGCGCACATCGACGCTGCGCGTGCGCTCGTCGCCGACGCGCTCGTATTGCTTTTCCTGCAACACGCGCAGCAGCTTGGCCTGCAACTCGAGCGGGATCTCCCCCACCTCGTCGAGGAACAACGTTCCGCCATCCGCCACCGCGAAGCGCCCCTCGCGGTCCTTCACCGCACCGGTAAACGCGCCGCGGACGTGGCCGAAGAACTCGCTCTCGTACAGGTCACGCGGGATCGATGCGCAGTTGACCTTGATCATGGGACGACTCGCGCGCGCGCTGCGCTGGTGGATCTCGCGCGCGACAAGTTCCTTGCCGGTGCCCGATTCGCCGGTGATGAGCACCGTCGCGTCGGTGGGCGCGACCATCTCGATCTGCTCCAGCACGTTTTGCAGCGCCGGGCTGCGGCCCACAATGCTCCCGAACGACGCCTGCACCTCTTCGCGCAGATACGTGTTCTCCAGCTCCAGCCTCGCGCGCAACCGGTCGATCTCCTCGAACGACCGCGCATTCGCGATGGCGCCGGCGGCGTGGTCCGCCACCATGCGCTGCCACTCGAATGCTTCGCGATCGAGTCGCCCGCGCGTGAACACGGCCAGCACCCCCAGCACATCGTCTTCGTACGCAAGCGGCTGCACGGCGAATCCCTGGATGCCCTCGCGCTCGATCCACTCCGGCCGCGCGATCCACCCGGCGCCGTCACGGATGTCGGCAATCTCCACCGCCTCACCGGTCGCCGCGGTGTGCCCGACCTTGCGCACACCGAGCGGGAAGCGTCGAAACGCCCCGTCGAGCCGCGACCAGTCCTCGTCGGCTGCCGCACGCGGGCTGCCCGCGCTGGCGACCAGGTGCAGGCACTCGTCTTGTCTGGGGCACTCGGCCCGCATCGGGCACGTCTCGCAGATGTCGCCCGGTGCGCGCAGCCAGATTCGGGCGAGCGCAACATGCGGACGCTCGTGAAGCCGCTGCACGATCAGGCGCAAGAGCGGGTCCACCCGCCGGACGCGGCCCATCTCGAGCAAAAGCTCCTTGAACGCGCGATCTCGGCCTGCGGACACGCCCTCACCTTCGCAGAAACTTGCCATCGAGAAGCAGAAAACTGCCAAATCGCAATTTACCGCCAATCCAGCGCGGAATTCGATACCGCCGTAATCCATTGCAGCCACACGACTTAGGCGTCATCGCTGCGCTTCGGCACACCCAGTGCGATAGGGCCTGCCATGAAACATGTCAGCGATCTCGCCTTCACGCCGCAGGTGAAGAGCGTCCAGGAGCGCCTCGGGTCCCGGGCCAGCTACGCCCGCGTCGCCGCGCAGACCGGCTGGGAAACCAAGGTGACTCCCGAACTCGCCCGCTTCGTCGCGCAGCGCGATTCGTTCTTCCTCGGCACCGCCAGCGCGGATGGCCAACCCTACATCCAGCATCGCGGCGGTCCGCGCGGCTTCCTCAAGGTGCTCGATGAACAGCGCCTCGCATTCGCCGACTACGCCGGAAACCGCCAGTACATCTCGATGGGCAACCTCGAGGAGAACGACCGCGCGTTCCTCTTCCTGATCGACTACCCGACCCGTCG
>CBDURV010000038.1:0-13300 GCA_965369495.1 uncultured bacterium | reverse complement strand
GCAACGCGGCCGCCAAGGCGCGCTCCCGCGTTCGCCACATCTACGAACACGCGTTTGAGTAGCGGTTATCCGTCCGCAGGCTTGTAGACGGCGCCACGGCGGCGGCCGACGCGCGCCAGCAGGCCGCGCTCGACGAGCGTCTGCAGTTCGCGCAATGCCGTGCGTGCGCTGACCTCTTCCGAGGCGACGATGTCGCGGTTGGTGAGGCCGCCCGTTTCGCGCGCGAGCTTGAGGATGCGCTCCTGCCGCGGCGTCAGGCCGTGGACACCGCCGCCGCGCGGCGCATGGCCGGTGCCCGCGTCGCCCTCGGACTCCGGCAGCGAAAGATGATGGCGCTCAATCACGTGGTCATCCGCAAACAGCATGGCGCGTTCCACGACATTGCGAAGTTGGCGCACGTTGCCCGGCCAAGGCTGATGGTAGAGCGCATCCAGCGCGTCGGGCCGGAAGCTCTCCACATCGAGACCGTGCCGGCGGTTGAATTCGCGCCGGAAATGCTCGACGAGTTGGGGCACCTCCTCGCGGCGCTCGCGCAGCGGCGGCACGTGCAGTTCGATGACGTGCAGCCGGTGGAAGAGATCCTCGCGGAACACGCCGTCGCGTACCGCCGCCGCCAGGTCGCGGTTCGACGCCGCGATGATGCGCACATCCACGACGACCGGTTCGGTGCCGCCGACGCGTGTGAAGCGCCGCTCCTGCAGCACGCGCAGCAGCTTGACCTGCATCGCCGGCGGAAGCTCGCCGATCTCGTCGAGGAAGAGAGTGCCGCCGCTCGCCTCCTCGAAGCGGCCTATGCGCCGCCGATCGGCGCCGGTGAACGCCCCCTTCTCGTGCCCGAACAGCTCCGACTCGACGAGCGACTCCACGATCGCGCCGCAGTTGACCTTGACGTAGGCGGCGTCGGCGCGATCACTGTTGCCCTGCACGAGATCGGCGATGACCTCCTTGCCGACGCCGGTCTCGCCGCTCAGCAGGACGGTGGCGGTCGTCGGGGCGACGCGTGCCACGATGTCGAGTGTGGTGCGCATGGCGGGGCTTGCGGCGAGCAGGATGGGCATGTGCGCAGGCACGTGCAGGGCAATTTCGCTGCCGGTTGATCGTGCGGGCGCGGTCTCGGCGGACTCGAAGAGTCGAGCGAGCAGGATCTCGGCCGACGACCCGTCCTCGGGATAGGAGACGACCTGCTCGTGGAAAATCGGGTGGTGCATGCCGTCGAGCCATGCGAACTCGTGCCGGTCGAGGGCGGTGCGGACGCGTGCGAGGCGCTCGCGGGCATCGTCCGGGTCGCTCTCGACCAGCAGCGCGACAAGTTCTCCCATGTCGTGGCGCGCCGCGACGGCACGCGGCGGCAATTCGCGCGCGAGTATCTCGGCGCTTTCGGCAACCACGCGCGCGGCCGCCTGCGGCCCGTGCGCGCGCAGGATCGCCGCGTGGTTGTCGGCGCCGACACGCAGCAGCGAGAGCGGACGTCCCGCCTCTGCCGCCCGGTCCACCTCCTCGCCGAGACGGCGCCGCAGAAATGTCATGGCGTACAGGCCGGTGAGTTCGTCGGTGACCGCCGCCAGATAGAGGCGGGAGTTTTCGAGCGCGATGCCGATTTGGCGCGCACTGGCGTCGAGGTAGTCGAGATCCGCGGATTGCGCGACGGGGGCGCACTGCGCGAGTCCCACGACGCGATCGGCGGCGAGCAGCGGCACGATCGCGCCGCCCTCGGCCAGGACCGGGCGCGCGGCCTGGACGGCTCGCCGCGCCGGTCCGCTTTCGGGGAGGTGGTCGCCGATCGGCGCCGGATCACCTACGCGATGGAGCGCCTCGAGCCGTTCGGTGTTGCGGTCGTAGGCGGCGATGCTCACGTTGCGTGCGCCCGTCGCGGCGGCGAGCAGGCGCGCGGCGATGCGCCCAACCTCCTCGCGGTCGAGTGCGGCCGCCAACTCCTGCTGCCCGCGGTGGAGTTGCGAGAGTTGGCCCACCCGTTCGTCGAGTGCGTCGGCCATGGCGTTGAAGGAGCGGGCCAGCTGATCGACCTCGTCCTCCGCCTCCACCGGCACGCGGCTTTCGAGATCGCCGCGTGCGATGCTGCGGGCCGCGTCCGTGACACGCAGCAGGCGCGTCGTGACTCCCTCGACCAGCATGCCGCCCGACAGCACCACCAGCAACAGCGCGGCCAGCGCCGCCAGCAGGAGCGTGCGCAGCAGCCCCTTCTTGGACGCCTCGGTCTCCTGCCGTGAGCGATAGACACCGAGCACGCCGACCGGTTCGCCTCCGTTGCGCAGCAGCGAATAGGACGCGGCCCAGCGACCGCCGAAGAGCGGCGTGCTGCGGCGGTAGATGTCCTGCCCGCCGAGCCGCAGTTCTTCAGCGATGGGCGCGATGCGCGCGCGCCGTTGCGCGGTGTTGAGGGCGTGGGCGCGCCCGCGCGTGCTGGCCAGCGTCGAGCCGTCCATGGCGTAGATCACGGCGGCCACGTCCGGTGACGGGGGCGGACCGAGCAGTACCGCGGCGGGCGCCGCGACGAGGTAGCGGCGGCGGCCCTCCGCGCGTGCCACGCCGATGCCCATGAGCCCGTCCCACGGCGTCGCCAGAAGACCGGAAACGCGCGTCGCGTCGATCACGTTGGTGTTCTGGAAGGGCGTTGCCTCGTCGATGCCGGGGACGCGCAGGATCAAGCCCTCGGTGTGCGCGCGTGCACGTTGCCGTTCGAGCAGGGTGCGCAATGGGGCGCCGCCTCTCACGCGAACCGGTTCGACGGTGTCGCGCAACAGCGATGCGCGCGCACTGACCCGTGCACGCCAGCCGAGGATGCGCTCGCGCACCGATCGCTGGTCGGCGTGTGTCGTGGTCGCCAGCTCCGATTCCGCAGCGCGGCTCAGCTCGGACGTGAGGGCGACGACCAGGAAAACCAGCGGCACGACCGTCGCGGTGCCGACTGCGACCAGCATCTTCACGCGCAGGCGCCGCGCGCGCCCGAGCAGCGCCGCGCCGCCGAGCACCGTGGCGAAGGCGAGTCCGAGCGCCGCCAATCCGTAGTAGGCGTTGCTGTTGGTGCGCGTCGCCAACGCCCAACCGGCGCGCGGCAACTCGATGGCGAGCGCGCCTTCGCTGTCGAGGCCGAAGCGCAACGGAATGCGCTCCTCGACACCGCCGCGGCGTGGATTTCCGAACCTTCGCCCACCCGGCGCGTAGATCGCGAACGTGAACGGCGCCCACGTCTCGCGCACCTCGGGCCGCACCGTGAGCCGTTCGCCGTCCAGCACCAGGCCGGAGTCGATCGATGGTGCGGCGGCGGTGCGGCGTCCGATCGTGGCCGCCTCGACGCGGAAGCTGGTGAGGACGCCGAGTTCCGTCACCTCGATCGCTTCAACCGCGCGCGCCGGGTCGAGGGCGAGGGTGTGCAATGTGATCGCCTGCGGAATATTGCCGGTGCGCGTCCATACCGACGCGATCTCGACCGGCCCCGTCTCACGCGTCGCCAGCAGCAGCGCGCTCGACTTGAGATCGATCCCGTTGCGCAGCACGCTCTCCGGCCCCGCTTCGCCGCCGCGGTAGATCACCCGCAGGCGGACCGCATCCGCGCCGTAGGGTGTGTCGGGGTAAGCACCGCTCGGACGCACGGCGATCCACAGCCTGTGCCCCGCGACACCCGCGACGGGAATCGTATGGGTCGAGCCGTGTTCAAGCCGCACCACGCGCGCATCCGGCCGCCCCTGCCAGTTGTCGATCGGAATGCCGCGCGGCGTGGGCGTGGCGAGCGGGAGCGACGAGCGTGCGCCCTGCCCGTCCACCGCCAAAAACGAGTCCAGCACGATCGGTCGGAAGGAGAGTGTGTTCGTCACGTGCAGCGCGCGCATCGTGCCGCCGGCGCGCGGGCCGAGACCGGTGACCACGACCGGATTCCTGTCGGGCGGCACGCTGAAGACCGTGTCCGCTCCTTCCTCGAATTCGATGCGCACGCGCGCGGCGGACGTGCCCGTTTCCGCGCGCCCTTCCGGATCGCGCACGAGCCAGCGCGTGACGACCTGCGCCGGCGCCGCTCGGCCCAGCAGCGGGAAGCGGCGCGTCTCGCCCGGCTCGATGGTGATCCCGTAGCGCGGCGTCTGGCTGTCGGTATCGGGCTTGAGCGGAAGCAGCGTGAACGCGTAGCGCGGACGCGTGCGCACCGAGCCGCTGCCGAGCAGGCGCAGCAAACGGGCGGCGCGGCGCTCGGAGGGCCCGCTGTCGAGATCGAGGCAGCCCTGCACCGCGTCGCGAACGCTGTCGATTTCCGGCGTCCAACGCCCGGGCGCTTGCCGCTCATCGAGGGCGGAGACCAGGCTCGGCATGAATGCAAGCAGCGCGGCGAGCGCGGCACTGGAGCCGCAGATCAGGAACAAAGAGCGGCGACCGCGGCCGGAGAGCCGATGCGCCGATGCGCGCACGAGCAGCGAGAGGGCCACGACGCCCGCCAGCCCCCACATGAGCTGCGACACCGGGAAGGGCAGCACTCCGCCCTGCTCGTCGTCCGCGACCTGCACGGCGCCGGTCGAGGTGGGGGCGATGACGAGGCGACCGAAGCGCGTCGGGTCCGCGAAGAGATCCTGGCGACCCGAGAGGGTCATGTAGCTCTCGGTCATGACTGCCCCGGGCGTGTCCACATCATTGATGGCGATGTCGAATCCGATGTGACCCTTGGCATCGGGGCGAATGGGGGCGAGGGGCGCGAGTGGAATGCGAGCCTCGACGGTGTAGCCGGTCGCGCGCCGCGTGTGGGCCAACTCGATGCCCGACAGGCCTCCGCTCGGGTAGGGCACTCCCGCGCCGCGGCTGACGACGCTCCACTTGACTCCCTCGTTGAAGGGCATCAGGAAAATCTGGCGGTCGTCGGCGGAGTAGCTTTTCTCGTCGGGATCGGTGACGCGATCGCTGTCGAGGAAGAGTTCGATCGTGTCGCCGACCCAGAACTGGCGCCCGGGCTCGTGAATGATCGCGTCGTCTTCGACCTCGATGAGAAGATAGAGATCGGTGTCGGTGTACGCGGCACGCACGCGGCCCGAGAGATCCGCCGGACCGCTCCAATCCGCCCGGTAGTTGGGGTGGATCTGCTCGATCTTCTCGAGGCGCGCCGGCTCGATTCCACGCCACGCGAGATCGTCGGCGCGACCGTCCACGATCGGCAGCGCGCCGCCCAACGCCCGCGCCTTGACCGCATCCTGCCCGAAGGCCGGGAGCAGGAGCAGCAGGAGAATTCCGCCAACGCGCCACATGCGAGCGTAAATATGGGCGCTGGGCGCCGATTTGGCAACTGGCCGAACGCGATGGCGGCGGAATGTGACGGATTGTGGAACTTGGTCCGCTACTGCCGAACCGCTAGCATCCCAACATGCGCGGAATTGGACGCGGCCTGCAGGTCGTTGGCCTCGTGATTCCCCTTAGCGGGATCTTCCTGGCGGAGGAGACGCAGGGGGTGCAGTCGATGACGTACTCGTTTGGCGCGCTGCTGGTGGGCGCCGCCATTTTTTACGCCGGGTGGCTCATTCAAGGCAAAGCGAGCGAGTAACGCGAACGGTTGTGAGTGGTGGGTTTTGGGTTCTGGGTCGCGACCCAGTACTCATGACCCAAAACTCGAGACCGAGGCCCCTACGCTCCGACTGCGGCTTGGGTCTTCGCTTTTTTGGGATCGAGGTAGTGGAGCTCGATCGCGTCCTTGATGCAGACGCTGGTGCAGAGGTGATCGCAGCCTTGGCAGGCGTCCTGGTTGACGATCGCCACCATGTTGACGCCCGGGACGGAGTCGTAATCGACCATGTCGAGGGCGTTGTAGGGGCAGACGTCGACGCAGAAAACGCAGCCCGTGCAGAGGTCGGGATCGACCTTCGCCTTGGGCAATTCCTTGGGCTTGAGCTTCGTGGCGACCTGATCCGTGTCGTCCAAAATCGCGTTGACCGGGCAGACATAGCCGCACAGGCCACAATCGACGCACCCGGCGGGGTCGATAATGTGCAGCTCCTTGCGGATCCCAGCGATGGTCTCGGTGGGGCACTTCTTGGCGCATGCGGTGCACCCGATGCAGGTATCGATGATCGTATAGGCCACGGTTCGCGGGAATTATAGCCTCCGGGGGGACAGGTGCGATATCCGCGATCTGGGTAGGTTGTGGGAAACTGGCCGCGCCCATGAAGCAAGCCACCTCCTCGCTCCTCGTCATGGCGGTCCTGCTCGGCCTCGCCGGTTACACCATCTTCGTGCCGCCCGTGGGCATGGAGGACCTGCCCTACCGCGTGATCCTGCCGTTCGTGCTGATCGCCTGCGGCTTCACGATTCTCGACAATTTCCGCATGCGGGCGCACATGACAGAGCTGATTGGCGCGGTTCGCGCCGTCGGGCGCGCCGGGAACGCGCCGAGCCCGGAGCAGCGGGGCGAGGCGATTGTGATCCTGCTCAAGGCGTTGCGCGGCGGGGACGAGAAGGCGCGCCAGACGGCGGCGACGCAACTGGCGGTACTGACGGGCGCGAATTTCGGCGACGACATCGACGGCTGGGACCACTGGTGGTCGCAGAACAAGTCGAGCTTCGGCAAGTAGCGGGATCGCGATGAAAGTCATCTGCTTCGTCGGCTGGTCGGGTTCGGGCAAGACGACCCTGGTTGAAAAACTCGTGCCGAGGCTGGCGCGCGGCGGTCGGCGCGTGGGCTATCTCAAGACCGATGCGCACGGCTTCCAGATGGATAGGGAAGGCAAGGACACGGCGCGGCTGTTCGATGCGGGCGCCCCGGTGGTCGGCATTATCGGCCCCGACGAACTCGCCGTCCGGCGCCGCTCGACCCTCGACTACGGACTGGAAACATTACTGGCCGATTCGTTCGGCGATTGCGACCTCGTGTTGGTCGAGGGGGGCAAGCACGGCACCCTGCCGATGATCGAGGTCGTCCACGGCGAACGCCCCGCGGTCCCCGGAACCCCTCCCCATCTGCTTGCACTGGTGAATGCCGGCGACGACCCGCGTGATCTTCCGCGCTTCGACCGCGATGACGTCGAGGGGATTGCGGCGTTCGTAGAAGCAACCGTTCTCGCCTAGACTGTCCGGCGCATGAGTCCTACGAAAGCTGCTGCGCTGGAGCGATTGCTCGCCCCCCTGCGGGAGGACCTCGATCACGTCGAGGCGGAGATTCGGCGCATGACGACGTCGTCCGCCGAGCCGTTGCAGCGTCTGTTCGACCACCTCGAGCGCTTCGGTGGCAAGCGGTTGCGGCCGGCGCTGACGGTGCTTGCCGGGCGCATGTTTGGCGAGGTCACCGCCGCCCACCACACCGTCGGGGCCATTATCGAGCTGATCCACACCGCGACGCTCGTGCACGACGACATTCTCGACGAGTCGGCCATGCGCCGCCGCGTCGAGACGATCAACTCGCGCATCGGCAACGAGACGGCGGTCCTGCTGGGCGACTACATGTTTGCCACCTGCTTCAAGGAGGCGGCGGCGCTCGAAGATCGCTTCGCGTCGCGCTACCTCTCCGAAATCGTCGCCATCGTCTGTCGCGGCGAGATCCTGCAGGTGCATCATCGCCACGATTTCGAGATGTCGGAGTCGACCTACTTCCGCGTCATCGAGGACAAGACGGCCGCGCTCTATGCGGCCGCCCTGCGCTGCGGCGCCCACATCTCCGGTGGGGATGCGGCCGCGTGCGACACGCTCGCCCGGTTCGGCACGCGTGTCGGATCCGCCTTCCAGATCGCCGACGACGTGCTCGATCTGATGGGCGAAGAGTCGGCGGTGGGCAAGCAACTCGGCACCGATCTCGAAAAAGAGAAGATGACGCTTCCGCTGCTGCGCCTGCGCGATGCTGCCGACGCGGCCGACCGCGAGCGCCTGCGCGAGATCATCGAGTCGCACGACGCCGGCGCGCGCGCGGACGTGGCGGTGCTGCTCGAGAAGTACGGTGCCGTGGAATCCGCCAAGCGCACGGCTGCAATTCTGCTCGAGCAGGCGATGGACGATCTGTCCTCGCTGCCCGACTGTCCCGAGCGTGAGATGTTGCGCGAAACCGCCGCCTACATGCTGCTTCGGGATCGATAGGAGCCTGTCCCGGCGTCGCGGTTCACGCGTACACTTGGGGCGTGAATTGCGGGCGCGTCTTGGCGGGATTGCTGCTGGTCGCCGCCGTCGCTTCCGGGGCCGAAAGCTCGTGGGCGAAGGCGGACCGCGCGGAGTTCCTGGAACTGCTGCGCGACATCGAAGAGGCCGGCGACGGGGTCTGGATCGCGCAGGCGCGCCGACTGGGCAAGCTCTACGACGGCGAGGCCTGGATCGAGGGCATTCGCACCACCAGCGAAGTGCATGGCGTTGCGCTGTTTCGCGGCAATCGCGTCGGAGCGGGCAGCAACCCCGGCGGAGCGGGCGGGGCGACTCGCGCGACGGTGCATGTGACCCGGCGCGGCCCCTCCGTGACGCTGTTGCTCGCCGCGCGGGAGCCGATCAACTGGACCATCAAGGTCGGCCCGGGCGCACGCGTCCAGCGCGTGATCTTCTTCGGCAACCGGGCGCAGCGCTTCACCGGTGTTCACGCCTCACGCGTCTCGTACGGGGGGCGGTCGTTCGCGCTGAGTCCGCGCGAGGAGGCGTTTTCCGCGTTGGCGGCCGCGGCCCTGCCGATGCTCAACAAGAAGCCGATCGAGACTTTCGTGGGGCGCACGGAGCCGGGGGGCAAGGCGATCGAGGTGGGGCCCGGCGCGGCGATCTGGCGGCGACAGATGCTGCTGCGGTCGATGCGTCGCCTGCACACCCGTGCAACGAGCAACCGGACCGGTTGGACGATCCTGGCCGCGCAGAATCATGTCGTTCCGATCGTGGCGGGCGTGAATGGCCGCAGCCGTGTTTTCTGCGACGCGACGCCGGAGGGAATCCTCGCCGACACCCAGGCGGCCCTGCCGCGCGGCGCGTTCGCGGTCGCCGTCAATCCCGAGTCGGCCAACCGTTACTTCCTGACGCAGACCGCGATCGTCGAGCAGGACGCGGCCGGGAATCAACTGCGCAAGATCCGCTTGCCTGTCTACCTCGGAAGGCGGGGCTACGCCGGCGATGTCGTCTATGACGCGCGGCGACGGCGCATCATCGTGGTCAGCCTGGTCGGATCGATGGCCTCCTACTCGTTGCGCGCACAGGCGTGGGAACCGCTCGGCGAGCGGACCAACCGGCGCGTGTTGCGCTTCGGGCGCGGTACTCAATTCGTCAGCGCGGCCGCGTGGGATGGTGGCCGCGACTGCTTCTGGACGTTGCACGCGCGCGGCAAGATTGCCTACCTGCAGCGCTACTCCTCGTCTGGCGTGCGCGGTTCCGTCGTGAAGTGCCAGCTCACCTCGAACCTGAACGTTGGCGTGCGCAACGGCGTGGAGTTGGCGGTGGTCGGGCGCCACCTCGCCATCTTCACGCCCGACTGGCGTGGGCGCCGCCGCAGCGTGACGAGTATCTGCTATCTCATCGATCCGGACACGAGCAAGCTGGTGCGTAAGCTGAAGCTGCAGACCATCGCGGCGGCGAGCGGACCGGGTGCCCAGGATCTACCGCTGCTCTGGAACCAGCTGCAGGGGCCCGATCCCTACTCCGCCATTCGCCGGCTTGCACGCGGCGGCGAGAGCGTGGTCGCCTATCTGTCGCGACGCTGGACGGCGATGCCGCTGGTGGGGGAGGAGGAGTTGGGCGATGTGCTCATCGAGCTCGATTCCCCCAGCGCCTACATCCGCTCGCATGCGTTCGCGCGGCTTGCGGGGGCGAGTCCGGCCATGCGCACGCGTCTCGAAAAGGCGATCGGCCAACAGGAATCGCCCGAAGTGCGCATGTCGCTGCGGCGGCTTCTCGACGACTTCGACGAGCGGCCCGACATCGTCGCGCGCATGCGACGCGTGCTTCTCGCGATTCCCGGCACGTCGGCGCGCGAACTCCGCGAGCGCCTCACTCCCGGCCTGCGCAAGTAGCGGCCTCTGGCGCTACGCCCGCGCCACGTACCAGTAGTTCATGATGTCGTGGTCGAGTTCAAGTACTTCGAGGGTGCCGAAGCCGGCGTCGTCCAGCATGCGTTCGGCCAGTTCGCGGCCCCACATGGCGCCGAGGCCCGCGCCGCCGGCGGCGAGCGAGACGGTCATGCAGTGCATGCAGCTGATCGTGTAGAGCAGCGGCGCCAACGGGATCTCGGTGTTCTCGTGGTGCGCGCTGTGGCCCTTGATGTCCTGCATCAGGAACACGCCGTCCGGCTTGAGCGCGCGACGAATCGCGGCCAGCACGCCGGCGGGATCGGCCTGGTCGTGGATCGCGTCGAATGCGGTGATGAGATCGAACTGCCCGTTCTCTTCCACCGCCGCCACGTCGCGCACGCGGAACGTCACGTTGCCGGTCGCGTGCAGCCGCGCCTCGCGCCGCGCGTTCGCGATCGCCTCCTCGCTGAAGTCGTAGCCGACGAAGCGACTCTTCGGGAAGCGACGCGCCAACCAGTTCATCGCGCGCCCACTGCCGCAGCCGACGTCGAGCACCTCGATGCCCGATTCGAGCCGCTCGATCAGGCCCGGCACCAGCGGGACGATGTGTTCCTCGAGACCGGACACGACGCTCTGGCTGCTCTCCTCCGCCATCACCTCGTGGAAGCGGGTGTAGCGCGAGTAGGGCACGCCGCCGCCGCGCTGGAAGCACTCGACAATGTCACTCTCGACACTGCCCAGCAGCGGAATGAACTGCAGCGCAACGGCGAAGTTGTCAGGCGACGCGGAACGCGTCAGCCACGCCGCGTGCTCCGCCGGCAGCAGATACGTGCCCGCCTCGCCGTCGTTTTGGACGATGCCGCCGGTAACCATGGCTCCCAGCCACTCGCGCACGTAGCGTTCGTTGAGGCCGGCGCGCGAGGCGATCTCGCCACAGGTCGCGGCGCCCGTCTCGCTCATCGAGTCGAATAGGCGCGTGCGGTGGCCAATGGAGACCATCAGCGCCAGCGCGCCGCTATTGGCGATCTGCATCATCTTGGCCGCGAAGGCCTCGGATTGTTCGACGTTAAGGGCAGAGCAGGCGTTGCACATCGTTCGGTATCTCCTTGTGGGAGGAGAAACACGGGGGGGGTGCGGTGGCCGCAAGGATTAATGAGCGCGGCTTCCGTTTAGACTCACGGTTATGCGAGCAAAGATCGTCCTGATACTGCTGGTCTGCCCGTGGGTGGCGGCCGAAGAGACCCCCGATGACCAGGATTGGCCGCGTATCCTGCGCATGGATGGCGGCGGCAAGCTCATTATTCATGCGCCGCAGGTGGAGCAGTGGAAGGAGTTTTCCACGCTCGATCTGAGTGCCGCCGTGACGGTCGAAACCGACGACGACGAGTTGCTGGGCGCCATGCGCATGCGCCTGACGACGGCGGTTGATATCGCCCGCCGCGTCGCGCTCGTCTCCAACGCCGAACTGGTGCGCCTCGATCTGCCCGGTGCGAGTGAGGAGTTGACCGCCAAGGTGGGCAAGCAGTTGATCGACTATGTGCGCTCCGGCTCTCCCGAAGTTCAACTCGACGACATCTTCGTCGGCATGGACCCGACGGTGAAACTCGTCCGGGAGGTCGAGATCGATGTCACACCGCCCAACGTCATCCTGAGCCAAAAGGCGGCGATCCTGATCTGCTTCGATGGCGCGCCGAAAACGGTGGCCATCGCGGGGACCGATCTGCTGTTGGCGGCGAATTCGCCCTCGTTGCTCTTCCAGCATGCGCGCACCGGTTGGTGGTACCTGCTGGGCGGTGACGTCTGGTTCAAGACAGGTGATCTCAGGAAGGGACCGTGGGTGCCCGCGCCGCAGTTGCCGTCGACGTTCGGCAAACTTCCCGACGACGAGTTGTGGGGCGGGCTTAAGAAGCTGATTCCCGGACGCAAGATCGAGCGCAAGGACATGCCCACCGTGCACGTCGCATTCGAGCCTACGGAACTGTTGATCACCTTCGGGGCGCCTACGTTCAAGCCGATCAAAGACACGTCTTTGACGTATGTGGACAACACCGAGAGCGACATCTTTCTCAACTCCAAGGACGGCCTCTACTACGTGCTGTTTTCGGGGCGCTGGTACCGCACGCGCGGCAATGATCATCCGCTCGAGTTCTGCACGCACGACTTGCCGGCGGACTTCGCGCGCATTGACCCCGAACATGCGGCGGGTCGCGTGCTCGCTTCGGTTCCGGGCACCGAGCAGGCCAAGGACGCGCTGCTGGGCAACACGCTGCCGCGTCAGGCGACCGTGGCGCGCGGCGCCATCAAGCTGGAGATCCCGCATAAGGGCCAGCCGCGTTTCGCACCGATCGAAGGCACCGGAATCGAGGTAGCGAGCAACGTCGGCGTCGATCTGTTTCGCATCGATGGTGGGCTCTACTGCTGTTCGGACGGAATCTGGTTCGCGGCGCAAAGCGTGAATGGGCCGTGGAAGCTGTGCGATAAGCTGCCCGAGGCGTTCGCGAAGATTCCCGCGACGAGTCCGTACTTCAACGTCAGCTACGTGCGCATCGTGGGTGCGACGGACAAGGCGGTTACCTACGCCTACACGACCGGCTACTTCGGTTGTTTCGCAAACCGCGGCGTCGTGGTGTGGGGCACGGGGCGCCGGCACAAGTGGTCCGACGCGGGATGGCAGGCGGCGTGGGATGCGCGCGACTACTGGCTCAAGCGCTGGCGGCGCGACGAACTGCACCAGTGGTTCCGGCACCTGACGTTCGGTCAGGGACGCTGGTACGACCACCTCACCGGTCTCTATCGCGTGAACTTCGATTCGATGATGCACGCCAAGTTCCGCACGCATCAGGCGCAGGCCTACCGGACCTGGAACGGCACCGCCGTGCTGCCGACTGAAAAACGCGAGGTGCCGAAGCCGGAGCCCGTGGCGAAACCCAAGAAGAAGCGCGCGGTGGTCGCGAAGAGCCGCGCCAATCTCTATGCGGGGCCGAACGGCAAGGTCTACAAGTACTCCTACGGAGTCTGGTTCCGTCAGGAGGGCGAGAGGTGGCTCAGCCTTTCGGGACGCCCGGAACTCAAAGGCGATGCCGAGCGCCGCGAGAAGCTGGAGCGCGCGCGAGCAGCACGATCCCGCTCGTACGGCATCCGACGCCGCAACCGCGGCTACCGCTCCCGGTACCGGCGTCGCGGCCTTGGCCTCGGCTGGGCGTACTACGGCGGCGGTATCGATATCGGTGGCGGCGGCTGGGGCGGCGCCGGGTGGGGCGGTGGCGGCGACATCGGCGGCATCGGAATCGGGGGCTGGTAGCCGAGGCCCGAGCCGTTACTTCTTGCCTGCCACCTGCGCGGCGATCTTGGCGAGACGC
>CBDURV010000037.1:0-13350 GCA_965369495.1 uncultured bacterium | reverse complement strand
CTTCGTCGACGATTTCTCCGACGACAACGACCGGCTCTTCTACAGCGAGCAGCGCGTGGAGATCGGCGCGACGTGGCATCCAACGAAAATGATGGAGCTGAAGCTTTTCCTCGCGTGGGCCTTCGATCGCGAATTCAGCACCGGCTTCGATACGCGCGACACCGACACGCTGGTGCGTCTCGACAAATCACCCGCCATCGGACTCAGCTTCAAGATCGATTTTTGATGAGTTGCGAGGCGGCCACCCGATAGCCGAAAAGCGACAGGAAAAATAGCACGATCAACATCGCGCCGCGCAGCGTGATCGTATTGATCAGCGTGTTGGCGGCGCCCGTCGTCTGGTCCAAAGTCGATTGCGTCGTTGTGTTGATCTGCTCCAACCGCTGGTCGATACCGTCCCCCTCCACAATGGCGCGCAACTCCACCACCGACGCGCGAAGTCCCTCCGCCGTCTTCGCGGCCTCCTCGGCCGTGCGCGCGAGATCCTTCATGTCGAACGGGGGCGAAGGTTCGGTGGGCGGCGCATCGTCGGGCTCGTCGAATTGCGCGACGAGCAGGTTGACCTGCTCCACGGCCCCCTCCCACGCCTTGCCCGCCTCGGTCGCGTGAGCCGCGGTCTTTTCGACCCACACGCCCGTCTCCTGCACCTTGTCGAGCGCGGTGTTGGTCTCCTGAATCGCGCCCCGCGCCTCATCGACGATGCCGCGCCCCTCCTTGAGCGTCGCGCGCAACTCCGGCTGCATCCGCTCGACGTCTTTGGCCGCCTTCGTCACGGCGTGCTCGATATCCGCGGGCAGCGAGTCCACGCGCGCGCTCACCGTCGCAATCGAGCGGGAGATTTCGTCCAGATTGCGGAGTAGCTGCTTGGTCGACTGGTACTCCTCGATGTTGTAGATCAACAGCTCCGTCTGCCAGCGCACCGACCACGGGAGCGACTCCACGACGGAGCCTGCGCGGTTGGCGGCGTCCGCCACGTCCGAGATTCCGTGGGCGGTGTCCTTCACGCCGCCGCCCAGAGAGAAGACACTGTCCGGCACCGCCAGCAGCGCGTTCTCGACTAAATTGTCGTCGTCGAAGTCCGTGGGGCCCGTAATCCCGCTCATGGAGGTGTCGGTGTAGGGGTTCTTGTCCGCCCACGCCTTCACCGCCGCCGTCACGTCATCGAGCTGCTTCCTGGTGAGCACGGTGAGCGCGCGCGCCTTGAGCATGCCCTGAAGCTCGTCAAGCGCCGTATCGATCCGTTTCAACTGCTCCGCGTTCAACTCCTCCACCCTGCCACTCGAGGCGAGCTTCTTCGTCTGGTAGATCATCGTCCACAGGTTGACGAAGGACCAGCGCGGGTCGGGCAACTGAAGAGCGCGGAGGCACCCTTCCATCGTGCCCATCTGCCAGCGGATCATGACGCGTTTCACCTCACGATCCTCCGTGTTGGCGGTTATCTGGCGCGCAGTGTTCTGCACGTGCCTGTTGATGTCAGCCACCAGTCCGGCCATACCGATCTGCGCCGTCGCCGCCTTCGTCGCTTTCTGTTTCTGGATGCGTGTGGTGCCGCAGGCGCCCAACAGAATTGCCGCGGCGACGCTCAATAGGATTTTCGACCGGTTCGTCATGTTTCGACTCCTCCACCCCCCATGGTGGGCCGAGGATCCGGTCGTGGCAAGGGCCTACCCGTCGGTCACGGAAACCAAAACGATGCGACCGCTCGGGCTCTCCTCACTGACCAGTCCGACACCCGCGGCGTAGAGGATGATGTCCGAGTCCTCGGGATCGTCCGGGTTTTCGACCGCCTGCAGGCAGTTCTGGAACTGCCCCGCGGGGACGTCCGCCGTCTCGCTCAGCGAGACAACCAGATAGACATCCTCCCCCTCGGGCACGAAACCGGCGTACTGATCACCCACGGCCGGACTTCCGCCGAGCATGATCCACGGCTCGATGCCGTCGATGCCGGCGACCCATGAGTCGGTCGTGAGCAGGTACTCCCCGTCCTCGATCTCGTACGATTCTTCGCCGAACCGCCAGAGGTTCCCGCCGGCGTCCTGCGCGTACCACTCCGATGTCGCCTCCGCGAGCTCGCCGTCGAGGTAGACCTCCTGAAACACCTCAGTGCAGTCCACACCGAGAATGCGGCGCGTGTCGGCAAGCGTGCGCACGACATCGCGACGGTGTTCGCCGTCGGCGGTGCCCTCGAAGACGAGGGTGCGCCCGTGGATCAAAGGGAAGTAGTCGTGGCGGACACCCTGCACGAACTCATCGGGCAACTGGGCGGTGGGTTCCGGAAGTCCTTCGGGAACTTCGAGAGGAGCCTGGGAGTTACAGGCGGCCACCAAAAAGACGGTCAGTACCACCGGAAGAATCGATATCGGCTTCACCAGTCACCTCCTTGGCAGCCCAATTTCGTCGCTGTTCCTTACAACCAGCTTAGATTCGTTCTTCGCGATCTTCCAGCCCGCAATTCGGACCCGGAAGGCGCCGTCCCGGCTCTGGTCGAAACGCACCTCCAACCCGAGCAGAGCTGCCAGCGACGCGACGACCGAAAGCCCCAGCCCGGCGTGCTCCGAGGCGGTTCGCGCCACGTCGGCACGCCAGAAAGGCTCCGCCATGCGATCGATTTCTTCCGGTGTCAGCGGTTCCGCCGCGTTCGTGATTTCCAGGCGAAATCCGTCCTCGGCATCGAGCGCCGCGCACAGGATTTCCGATCCGGGCGCACCGTAGCTGGCCGCATTGCCCAGCAGATTGGAAAAGACGATGTCGAGCTTGCCGGGATCGGACCGCACGACGATCTCCCGCAGCATCTCGACCCGCAGCGTGAGATCGGTACTCGGCGCGATGCGCTCCCAACTCGCGGCGATCACCTCATTGAGGCAGGTGGGCGCTTCGGCGGCTTTCTCGACGCCCGCCTGGCAGCGCGCGAGCAACAACATGTCGGCAATGACGCCCTCCATGCGGCCGGCGATCGTCGCGACATCGGAAAAAAAGCGCACCGTAGACTCGCGGTCTTCCGGCCAGCGCGTGGCCACCTCGGACAGCGAGCGCAACTCGGCGATCGGCGTGCGCAATTCGTGCGCGACGTTGCCGGCGAATCGGCGCTCCCGCTCGAACGAGAGATCCAGCCGATCGAGCAGCGCGTTGAGTTGATCGACAATGGGCGCCAACTCCGCGGGCTTGGGCGACACGCCGACGCGCGCGTCGAGCGTCTCCGCGTTGAGCAGTTCAACCTGCGCGGCAACCTCCTCGAGCGGGCGCAGACCGCGCTGGAGAGAACGCCAAACAAGCAGCACGGCGAGCAACACGGCAACGCCGCCGACGCCGAAGAGCACGAGACGCATGCTCGCGATGAGCGCATCGAGCCGCTCCCGTCCGCGCGCCACCGCAACCACCACGCCGCGCGCCTTCTCGGGCGAACCCTGCGCCGGTTCGTCCTCGTCGGAGTCCTCCCCGGCGGTCGGCGTGAACGCGATTTGAATCAGGCGGCCCGCGCGGCCGTCGGGCAGGTCGATGTCGCGCGCGCGGCCTTCGACACCGTCGAACCCGCCAAAGGGCAGACTGACCCCTGCAGGCAACCGAGCCGAACGCAGCAGCACGCGCCCGTCGTCGAGCCAGAACTGGAAGTACTCCGGCCGCTCGACGCGTTCATAGGCGGGCATGCGCTTGGGCGAATAGTCGAGTTCGATGCGCCCGCCCTCCTGGTCGGTCAGGGCGGCCAGTGCACGCGTGCGCGCCAGCAGCGAAGCGTCGAACTCCTCGGTTGCCTGGTTCGTGAGGCGGTGATCCAGATAGGCGCCCGTTGCGAAAATCAGCAGCGAGAAGCCCGCTGTGAGCACGAGGAGGAGACGCCGCCGAATCGAGTACATGCCGTTACTCGATCACGTATCCATGCCCGCGGCGTGTGCGAATGACCTCCGCGTCTTCGTTGACGCGGATCTTCTTGCGCAACTGGTGCACGAGCACTTCAACGGCGTTCTCGGAGGCTTGGCCATCCCCGGCGTAGAGGTGGTCGAGCAGTTCCGGCTTGGAAACCACGCGACCGCGGCGACTGACGAGGTACTCCAGCACCGAGTACTCGTTGCGCGTCAGCGGGATCTCATGGTCCTCGTGAACAACGACGCGGCGCGCGGTGTCGATCTCCAGCGGCCCGATGACGTGCTTGGGGCTCTTCGCGCCGTAGCGGCGGCGCACGAGCGCGCGCAGACGGGCAACCAACTCATCGAACTCGAACGGCTTGGTGAGATAGTCGTCGGCGCCCGCCTGAAGCCCCTGGATGCGCTCGTTGACCTGATCCTTGGCGGAGAGGATCAGCACGTGCACGTCGCTGCCGTCCTGGCGCAAGGCGCGCAGCACACTCAGGCCGTCCAGCCGCGGCAACATCAAGTCGAGAATCACAACGTCGTAGTTGCCTAGCCGCGCGTAGTCGAGGCCCTCCTGTCCGTCCCCGACCGCGTCCACCGCGAAGCCGGAGTGCTTGAGGCCATACTCCAGCGAACGCCGCAAACGCTCCGAGTCTTCAACGACCAGAATCTTCATTGCTAGTCGTCGTCCTCTCCGTCGTCGTCGTCGTCTTCTCCGTCATCATCCTCGTCGTCGTCGTCGTCGTCATCGTCGCCGAAGTCACGACCGGAGGCGCTCAGCGCGACCACGACATCCTTGCCGTTCACATCGAGCGCGATGCCGTACGTCGTATTCACAATCCGAACCACCGCGTCGATCTTGGCTCCCGGAAACCGCTTGGCGAGCTGTGTGCGAATGCCTGTGGGCAAGCTGTCCTCGGTCATCTCCTGCTCACTGCCGATCGCGGAGCCGTCCGCCGCCACGGTCAGCGAGCCCTCCCCGGTCGCGTTCTCGAATTCGATCTCGTAGACGGTGATGCCGTCCCGGGTACGTCGCTCCACCTCGGTCACGGCATCGGCTGCGCCGGCCGCGCGAACCGCCGCCGCGCGCACCCGTTCCGGCGCCTCGCCGAGCGGGATCTCATCTTCCTTGGTCTTCGACTCTTCCGGCCAGGCAAGCCCAAGGGCCGTCAACGCGAGCAGCGAGGCCATCAAAAGGTTCCATTTGAAGTTGTGCACAGCCGCGCTCCTTTTCCCTGCGGGGTTCGCTTCGAACGAGTCTCAGCCACCAATCTTAGGATTTCCTTACGCGGGATGCGGCAATCCTCCCCGCAACCGGGCCAAGCTACCGGTGGCCGCGTCCAAGCGGGAGCGCTATAGTCGCACCAGCGGAGGCGAGGACCGGAGCGCCGCCGCGACAGGGAGGTCTTCATGCACGCTGCCCACTTCACTCCCGCGCGCCCGCGCTGCCCGAGACCGGGCCGCGGCTTCATCGCACTCGGCGTCGCCTTCATGGCGACGTTCGGCGCGGCGCAGGACCCGAGCGACGGACGCGGGCCCCCCACACCGCCGCGCGGGGCCGCCCGCGAAGCGATGTGGACCGCACCCACCGCCGAGGACTGGAAAAAACCGGTGCTGCTCACATTCCAGCGCACCTGGAAGGACGCCGTCGCCGTCTCCAAGGAGACCGGCAAGCCGATCTTGGTCTGCATCAACATGGATGGCGAGATCGCCAGCGAGCACTATGCGGGCGTGCGCTACCGCGAACCCGCCATCGCCAAGCTCTACGAGCAATACGTCTGCGTGATGGCCTCCGTCTACCGCCACAACCCGCGCGACCACGACGACAAGGGTCAGCGCATCCTCTGTCCGCGCTTCGGCTCGGTCACATGCAGCGAGCACATCTGGATCGAGCCGCTCATCTTCGAGAAGTTCTGCGACGGCCAACGCGTCGCGCCGCGCCACATCTGCGTCGATCTCAAGGGTGGCGAGGTCTACGACATCTACTACCGCAACGACACCGCCTCGGTGTTCGCGGACATCAAGGACAACGCCCCCAAGCAGGAGGCGCGCCCCAACGCGGTGGTGCGCGGCGACCGGCCGCTGCTCGAGCGCGTCGCCAGCCGCGACATCCGCGACCGCACCGCCATCGAGGATGCCTACAGAAACGGCGACAAGGCGATGCGCCAATCACTGCTCGACGCCGCGATGAAGTACAAGCAGGCGGAGCAGATCGACCTCATGCGCCTGGCGATCTTCGGCCTCGACGCCGACGCCAGCAAGACCGCGCGCAAGGCGATCAGCGCCGTCGAGACGGCGGATGCCGCGGACCTGCTCTCCGACGCCATGCGCGTTCCCATGGACCAGAGCGAGCGCACCGCGATCATCGCGGCGCTCAAGCGACTGGGCAAGGTCTCCCCGCGCGCGCGCTGGCTCGCCGGCGTGCACGAGGGCCTCGCCGGAACGTCAACCACGGTGGACGTGAAGCGCTGGCTCGAACCACAGGTCCGCGGCGGCAAGGGAACCACGGGCGGCGGCGTGTACAGCGCCGGATTCGCATCCGACATCGAAGCGCGCGCGCTCGCCACCGTCGCGCGGCCCAAGGATCCGATGGCGCACCTCGACCTCGCCGAAACGACCTTGGCGCTGGCGCTCAAGGCGCCGACCGTCTACGCGGACAACCCGCGCATGGCGCGCCTCATCACGCGCCAGCTCTACGAGGACGCGCAACTCTCGTTGGCAACCGCCGAGGAGCTGGGCGCGACCGGTTGGCGCGTCGATGCGGTGGCCGCGTTGGGCGCCTACTACTCCGGCGATCGCGA
Organism: uncultured bacterium; assembly: GCA_965369495.1. Lineage (GTDB taxonomy): Bacteria > Planctomycetota > PLA2 > PLA2 > PLA2 > JBCDBY01. The sequence continues at coordinate 6,704 of CBDURV010000037.1, read as the reverse complement.
AGCGGCCTACCCGCGCGCGATCAAGGCGGTCAAGGAACTGCCCCCCGGACACACCGGCTGGAGTTCCATGGCGGTCGTCACGATCTTCGCCGAAGCGCGCTGGAAGACGATCAAGGCGGCCGTGCGCGAGGGCAAGGAGCTGCCCCCCGAGTGGTTGCGCGACCTCAACTCCGCCTACACGATCCTGCTCAAGCATCCGCTGGGCACCGAGGGCCAGGTGCTCTGGCACTACGAACTGCTCAACTGGCTCGGCGCGCGCTACCGCTCCGTGCGCGTCCTGCGCGACGGCCTCGGCCGCTTCCAGGACTCCGCCGCGCTGCACCAGAAGCTGCGCGAGCGCGTGTTGAAGTTCCGCGGCCCCAACGCGCTGCGCGAAACCTACGACGCCATTCTCAAGGAGCAGAAAGACCCGACCCGCATGCTGCCCTTCGCGGGCAGGGCATCCATCGACGCCGCCCACCAGTTCCGCCGCGTGCGCGGATACGAAAAGGCGATGGAGTCCTACATCCTCGCCATCGAACTCTATGAAAGGGCGATCAAGGCGGACGAACGGTACCGCGCCACCCTCGACCCCGCCATCGCGCTCGCGTTCGCAGGCATCGCGCGCGTCGCCTACCAGCTCGAGGACGACCACGCCGCGCTCAAGGCGATCGTCGCGTCGTTCGAGCGCAGTCCTGGCACGGCCGGCACACGCGACGGCATGGGTATCACGCCCGGCGAGACGGCGCAGATGCTGCTCAATCGGCTCAAGGAGTCGAAGCAGGAAAAGGAAGCCGCGCAGCTTTCCGACGCGCTGGCCAAGATCGAAGCGGACCTTCTGCGCCCGGACATCGGGTTGATGCCCAAGTAGCTTGCCTGCATTACTTATGAGCCCCGTGCGCATCGAATGCGGATGCACCGTGGATTATCGACCCGCGGCGGCAACGGTTGGTTTCGCAGTTCGGGCCTCTTGTTCTGGGCGAGGACGCAGCGTCGAGATCAAGGAACGAGGAGGAAGCCGTGTTCAATTTCTCACTGCGACGACGAGAGACGCAGAGGTCGATGCTGCGGACCGGCCAGAACCGCGGGTCTCATGAGTAGTGCAGGCAATATGAAGGACGTGACGGAGGTTTCCGCCCGCATCCAGCGGGAGAGCACTTTTCTGCGCGACGTGATCCGCGAAGTGGAAAGCGTGATCGTCGGCCAGAGCGCACTCCTCGAAGGCATGCTGATCGGGATGTTGGCCGACGGCCATGTGCTCATCGAAGGAGTTCCGGGACTGGCCAAGTCGCTGGCGGTGGAATCGCTCGCCGGCGCCCTCGGCGGCACCTATCGCCGCATCCAATTCACGCCCGACCTGCTCCCGTCCGACCTGGTCGGCACGCAGGTCTACGACCCGCGGACGGGCGAGTGGTTCGTGCGCGACGGACCGGTCTTCGGCAATTTCGTGCTGGCCGACGAAATCAACCGCGCCCCCGCCAAGGTGCAGTCGGCGCTGCTGGAGGCGATGCAGGAGCGGCAGGTCTCGCTGGCGGGCGAAACACGCAAGCTGCCGGTGCCGTTCCTCGTGCTCGCCACGCAGAACCCGGTCGAGCAGGAGGGCACCTACCCGCTGCCCGAGGCGGAGGTGGACCGGTTCATGCTCAAGCTGATCGTCGACTACCCCACCAAGGAAGAAGAGCGCGCGATCGTGGAGCGCATGGCGCGCAACAGCAACAAGCGCGTCATCAGCGCGGTCGCCGACCCGTCGCAGATCATGGCCGCGCGCGAACTGCTCGACGAGGTCTACGTGGACGAAAAGGTGCTGCGCTACCTCGTGGACATCGTCTTCGCCACGCGCCACCCGAAAGAGGCGGGCCTGACCGATCTGGAACCGCTCATTCTCTACGGCTCCTCGCCGCGCGGATCGATCGCGCTCACGCAGGCCGCACGCGCCCGCGCATTCCTCGAGGGCCGCGGTTTCGTGAGCCCGCACGACATCAAGTCGGTCGCCATGAACGTGCTGCAACATCGCGTCATTACCACCTACGAGGCGGAGGCGGAGGGCATTACGTCGGTGGAGGTAATCCAGCGCGTTCTGGACTCCGTACCGGTTCCGTGAGCGACCAAGCCATTAATCAAGATCGGGAGTTGGCCGAACTGCTCGAAGAGGTGCGCCTCATCGACGTGCAGGCGCGCCGCCTCGTGACCGACGTGATGGCGGGCGGCTACACATCCGCCTTCCGCGGTTCCGGCATCGAGTTCGACCATGTGCGCGAATACGTCGAGGGCGACTCGCCGCGCTCCGTGGACTGGAACGTAACCGCGCGCATGGGGCGTCCCTTCGTGAAGACCTACGTGGACGAACGAGAGCTGACGGTGCTCTTCCTGCTGGACCTCTCCGCTTCGATGGAGGGCGGCTTCGGACTCTGGTCGGCTCGTCAGGCGGCCGCGCGCGTCTCGGCCTGCCTCGCGCTTTCGGCGACGCGCAACAACGACAAGGTGGGCCTGATCGCGTTTTCCGACGGCATCGACAAGTACGTGCCGCCGGCCAAGGGGGTCGGACACACGATGCGCATCGTGCGCGACTGCCTGGCGCTCAAGGGGGGCAGTCCGCGCACCGACATGCGCCCGGCGCTTGAGTTCGCCGCCAAGGTCGTACGGCGCCACGCGATCGTCTTCCTGGTCTCCGATTTCCTCGCCGACGATTGGCAGCAGCCGCTGAGCCTCGCCGCCCGGCGCCACGACGTCGTCGCCGTGCGCCTGCTGACGCCGGAACTCGTGCCGCCGGGCGCGGGCCTGCTGCGCGTGCGCGATCCGGAAAGCGGCACGGAGCAGATCGTCGATTGGGGCGACCGCCGCGTGCGCATCGCGTACGAGCAGCGCGCGGCCGCGCATCGTGCCCGCACCGAGGAGGACCTGCGGCGCATGGGCGTCGATCGAATGGACGTGCCGATTTCGCGCGGTCGCGACAAGGAGATGATCGCGCGCCCGATTATGCGTTTTTTCCGCATGCGCCAGGCGCGGGGAGCAAAGCGATAGGCCGCCCCATCCTGCTCGGCGTGCTGCTGCTCGGGCTGTTGCTGCTGACAGCGTGCGGCGGCGGCGCGCCGATTCCCGCGGAGGATCTGCTGCTGCGCATCGAGACCGGCGCCACGGAGGTTCCGCTCGGCGCCGCGTTCCCGCTCACGGTCGTGCGCGTATGGAAAAGCGACCTCGTCCCCCAGGCGTGGAGTGACGAGGCACTCGCACCGCTGCGTGTGCGTCTGATCGACACGCGGCGACGCGAACAGGGCGATCACGTCGAGGAGCGGCGCCGCTATCACGGCTACGCGTTCGCGACCGGCGTCGTGCAGGTGCCCGCCCCGGAGTTCCGCGCGGTCCCCAAGCGCGGCGGCCTGGAGCGCAGGGTCAGGGGCAACGCACTCGAACTGCGTGTGACCAGCGCACTCGATCCCGCCAACCCCGGCGACGTCGAACTTCCTGGCGGGCCACTCCTAGATACGCTGCAGCCTCCCTTCCCGTGGGTGATCACGGCCGGGGTCGTCGCGCTCCTGCTGGCTGGCGCCGCACTGGTGGCGCGCCGACGCCACCCCGCGCCACAACCGGTCGTCGAGGAAGTCGAGCCGGCGCCGCGCCCCGACGAGATCGCGCTACGGCGCATCGAGGAGTTGCGCGCGCAACCGGCCGGGGACCACGCGGAGGAGTTCGTGGCGATGCTGCGCATCTACCTCGCAGAGCGCTTCGACCGACGCACGCGCGAACTGACCAGCCCGGAACTCGCCGCCATTCCCACCGACTCCGCGCAGCGCGAGCTTCTCGGGGCGCTGCTGCGCGACTACGACCTCGTGTTGTATGCGCGCCATGAACCCAGTCCGGCGGCGGGCGCGCGCATGCTCGACGCGGCGGCGGACTTCGTGCGGAGGAGCGCCTGATGCAGTTGCCGGGCGGAATAACGCTGGCGCAACCCGCGTGGCTGCTGTTGGCGCTGCTCGTGCCCGCCGCGCACCTGCTGCGCCGCCACCGTGGCGCGCCGAGCATTCTCTTCGCTCCCGCCGCGTTCCTCGGTGGCGGCGCGGGCCTCGGTGGCGGCACGAACCTGCCGCGGTCGTGGCGCGTGCGACTGCTGCCGCTGCCACGGCTGTTGATGCTCGCAGGCCTGTTGCTCGTGGTCATCGCACTCGCACGTCCGGTGCGGCGCGTCCCGCAGCCCCTCGTGCGCCACGGCATCGACATCATGTTGTGCCTCGACACCTCGTCATCGATGCGCGCGCGCGACATGGACGCGGACGACTCGCGCCTCGTCGTCGCCAAACAAGCCGCCGCCCGATTCGTCGCGGCGCGCCCCGGCGATCGCATCGGCATCGTGACGTTTGCCCGCTTCCCCGACGTGCGCTGCCCGCCCACCACCGACCACGACGCACTGCAGAAGATCCTCGCGGCGATCGAGGTCGTGCCCGATGACGATCCCGAGGATGCGACTGGAATCGGAACGGCGGTTGCGCGCGCGACGCAGGTTCTCCAGGCGGGCGCGTCTCCCTCCAAGGTGGTGATCCTGCTGACCGACGGTGAGGAAAACGTCGCCACCGCCAAAAAACCGAACGAGATCGCGCCGGTCCACGCGGGCCAACTGGGCAAGGAGTTGGGCGTGCGCGTCTACGCCATCTCCGCGGGGCAGGGAACGCGCCGCGCCGCCGGGCAGTGGGTCAAAGTGGACACGACGCAGGTCAAGACGCTGGCCGAATCGACCGGCGGGCGCTTTTTCGCCGCGCGCGACGCGGCCGGCATCGAGCGCGTCTACGCCGAGATCGACGAACTCGAACAGGCCGAGTACGCCGAGCAGAAGTTCGAGGTCGAGGAACGGTTCCTTTCGTTTTTGGCCCTCGCCATCGCGGCGGTGCTCACGGCGCACCTACTCGGCTCCACCATCCTGGCGGTGCTGCCATGAGCGACTGGTTCCTGCGTGCCGAACTGGCTCCGCTGCTGCTGGTGGCCCCGGCGGTCGGCGCGCTGCTCTGGTGGCTCGACTCCGCGCGCATGCGCCGCGTGGACGAGGCGATCGGGCCGCGCACGCGCCGCCTCGCCGCCGATCTGGTGCCGGGCCGGCGACGCGTACGCCTCGCGCTCTTCACAGCGGGTGTGGCGTGCGCGCTGCTGGCGGTGCTCCAACCGCTCTGGGGCGAAGGCTCGCGGCGAATCGAGCGCACCGGGGTGGACATCGTCGTCTGCCTCGACGTCTCGCGTTCGATGCTGGCCCGCGACATCGCGCCGAGTCGCCTCGCGGCGGCCCAGCGCACGATCCGCAGACTGGCGGAACAGTGCGAGGGCGACCGCATGGCGCTCGTCCTCTTCGCGGGCGAAGCGCGTCTCGCCGTGCCGCTCACGCGCGATGTCGAATCGTTGGCCGACCTGGCCGGCATCGCCGACCCGTTCAGCGTGCGACGCGGCGGTTCGGACATCGCCAAAGCGCTCGAAGTGGCGTTGGAAGCGCTTTCCGATGGCGGGACAATCATCCTGTTGACCGACGGCGAGGATCTCGGGGCGCGGACAATCAACACGCGCGGGGTCCAAGTCCACTGTGTCGGATACGGCTCGCCGCGCGGCGCCAAGATCCCGATCGACGTAGGCGACGGACTGGGCGAGTCGTTTCTGCGCGACGGCGATGGCGCCGAAGTCGTCTCGACGATGAATCCCGAAAGTCTCCGCCGCATCGCGCAGGCAACCGGCGGCGATTTCGTTACGTCCGATGACGCCGACGAACTCTACGCGAACCAGATCGCGCCCATGGAGCGCAAGGTGTTCGAGGCGGAGGAACGCCGCGAACGCACCAACCGTTTTCAGTGGCCCTTGCTGGCCGCCTTCCTCTGCTGGATAGTGGAACTGTGTCTGGGCGACCGACGGCAATCCTGATACTCGCACTCGCGGCGTGCGGCGGGTCCGAAAAGGACGCGGTTGCGCACTACAACCGCGCCCTCGCCGCCCTGCGCGACAACAAGCCGCGCATCGCCGCCGACGAGGCCGCCCGTGCCGCCGACGGCGGACTCGGCGCACCGGCCGTGTTCCTGCAGGGCAACGCGCTCTTCGCGCAGTGTCTGACCGCGGAGACGCAGGCGCAGTCGGCCGAGGCGGAGCCCTTCGCCTTCGACATTGCCATCCGCTACGCGGAAAGTGCGCGGGACCACTGGGCGCACGCCGCGACCACGCGCGAAGACTGGCCCGCGGCGCGCCGCAACGTCGAGCGGGCACTGCTCAAGATCGAGGATCTCAAGCGCAAGAAGTCGGAACGCACCGGTGACCGCCGCTCCGAATCCGATCCGCAACTCAACCTCAAACGTCAGCCGACGCCCCCAAACAACCAGCCCCCGAAGCCCCCCACAACAGATCCCTCGGGATCGCAGGGCACGAAGACGAACCAGGACCCCGAAGCAGCGAACGCCGTCCTGGATGAGCTCTCGCACGAGCAGGTATTGCGACTGCTCGAGCGGCTGGGCGAAAAGGAGAAGGAAAAGCGCGCCCTGCGCCGCAAGCGCAGAAATACGAAGTCGTCCGGCGTGGAGCGCGACTGGTGAGAGCGCTACTGCTGGCGCTCGTGCTGACCCCCTGCGTCTGGGGCCAGGAGCGCGTACGCGTCGAGACTCTCGTCGCACGCACCGACTGCTACGTGCAAGAGCAGGTGATCGTCACGCTGCGCATCTCCTACGACGAGACGTTCTTCGCCGAGCACGCGGTGCAGATGTTCCACCAAC
>CBDURV010000036.1:0-13393 GCA_965369495.1 uncultured bacterium | reverse complement strand
ACGACAACATCCTCTTCCTCCTCGTCTTCTTCGTCTACCTCGTCCCACTCCTCGTCGTCTTCCGGCTCCTCGTCCTCGACGTACTCCCAACCCTCTTCGAGTTCCTCTTCTTCTTCCTCTTCGGCGACGACGGGCTTCGCCTTGGGCTTGGCTTTCGCCTTGGCCTTGGGCTTCGCCTTGCTCTTCGACTTGGGCTTGCTCTTGACGACGACCGTCGGACGGCCCGCCCGTGCCTCACGCAGCGCGCCATAGAACAACCAGTCGGTGCTGCGAACCAGGACCATCAGCGTGGCGAAACCGATCAGCGTCGCGGCCACCCAGTGGGGAATCAGGAGTGTGATCGCGTCGCCGGCCAGCAGGCCGATAATGCCGCCCGCGCCGCCCGCGAGATGCAGGAAGCAGGGCAGCAGCACCACCAGCGCGCCGGTGTAGAGCACGCGCGCCCGGTCGAATTCCAGGCCGCGGCCGACGAGGTGCGCCAGGCCGTGCGCGCCGGCCACCAGCGCCAGCACCATCGCCGCCGGCCCGAAGGCGACCGCGAAGGTGCGCGCCAACTCTCCGAAGAACGAAGGCCCGGCGGAACCCTGCGCAAGGCCGGGTGTGAGCAGGTAGATGCCGGCGACGATGAAGCCGGTCGCGGCGAATGCAAAGGAGACCAGCGTGGGGCGAAGGGACTCATATCCCTCCTCCGCGCGACGCCGGAGCGTGGAAATGTCGATCATGCGAGTCTTGGGGATAGATCGGCTGCGACCACGCGCGCCGCCCCAGTTTTTCAGGACCAGCCTGCATTATTCACGAGACCCGCGGTTCTGGCCGGTCCGCAACGCCGATCTCTGCGTCTCTCGTCGTCGCAGTGGGGCATTGAACACAACTTCCTCCTCGTTCCTTGATCTCGACGCTGCGTCCTCGCCCAGAACATGACGTCCGAGTCACGAACCCAGCGGTTACCGCCGCGAGTCGATTAACCACGGCGCACCCGCGTCCGATCCGCACGGGGCTCATGAACAATGCAGGCTATTTCGGCGTGAGCTGCATTTCCAGTCGCGTCGTCTCGCCGGCCACCAGCCGCACCTGCTTGGTGGCCGTCTTAAACCCGCTCGCCTCAACGACTAGCGTCACCGGCCCGGCCGGCAGCGAGTGCTGTCGAATGCGCCCGCCGGCGTCTGCTCTGTGCGATCCGTAGCCGGGCGGAATCTTGTTCTGGAAGAGCCTGGAGGAGAGCGGCGCGATGGCGAGGAACGACCACGACAACGACGCCCCCTTGATGGGCCGCCCATTCTGATCCTTGACGATCAACTCGAGCGGAGCGCTGCGGGCGAAGCGAATTTCCACTTCGTGCTCCTCGGCCTCGCGCAGGTTCAGGTTGCTTACGATGCCGATCGGGTGGCGCGGCGAGATCGCGAAGACGGTGTAGAAGCCGGGCGCGATGCCCTCGATGCGGAAGCGACCGTCGCGCCCTGTAAAGGGTTCGTTATCGTTGGTCTCGAACTTCGGCGACAGCACATTGATGCGCGCATAGGGAACCGCCATGCCCTGCGCGTCGCGCACCTGCCCCACCAATGTCGCGCCCGCGCCCAGACGAATCGTGCCCAGGTCCTTCGTCTCCCCCTTCTTCAGGGAAAAACGCGGCGTGCGATACGAAGCGTGGCCGTCCGCCTGGAAATCGATCGCCCAGGTTCCTTCGGCCGAAAGCTCTTCACGAAATTTCCCCTCGGGATGCTCCCACCCACCGGCGCCGACGAAGCGCGGCAGCAGCATCCGAAATCGAATCAACCCGTACCGGATCCGACGAATCGGCCGACCGGTGCGCTTGGAGACGATACGCGCGGTGACGACTCCACCCGTGAGCGGGTAGCTGAAGTCCACGCCCTCGTCGCCCGCGTCCACATCGACGGGGGCGGGTGACTTGAGCCAGTTCGTGTCCGGCCAGACGTAGGTACCTTCCCCCGTCCCGGTCAGCCCGACGCGGTAGCGGCCGGGACTGAGAGGGCCGATTGAATATGCGCCCTGTTCATCGGTGTAGCCCCACTCGGTCGCGAGGTTGCGCTGACCCTCCGGCAGATCCAGCGGGCGCGACGCGAGGGTGACACCCGCGCGCGGCCTCCCCTTGCCGTCGGTCACGGTGCCCCTGATCGTGAGCGGCTCCAGCAGCGTCAGCACGATGCCCTCCCGCTGCGACTCCTCGGTCGTGTCAATGCGCACGCGGCGCGAGCGCTTGCCTTCGCGCCCCGCGGCGTTCGCGCGCAGCACGACAGTCGTCTTCGCGCGCGCCGGCAGTTCGAACGAACCGTCCTTGCCCGCCGTCGTCGAATTCCATCCGGGACTGGCCGTGACGTGCGCGCCCGGAACCCCGCGCCCCTTCCCATCGACCACGCGACCGCGCAGCACCGGACTTCGCGCCAACTTGATGTCGCCGACGTCCGTCCGCGCGCCGCTCTTGAATTCGCGCTGGATTTGGTCGGGGTTGAACCCCTGCTTGGATACATACAGATGCACCTGCGTTGTCTCTGCCTCGACATTGAAGGGGCCGATCAGGAAGCGTCCGGTCGCGTCGCTCTTGAACTCGCTCTTGGTCTGGAACGCGTTGAATGCGCTGGCCTGGATGCGCGCTTCCGGCACAGGTTCGCCTTCGTCGTCAACGACGCGGCCCTCGACCCACGCCGCGGCGCCGAGGCGGATGGTCACGGCGGAAATCGTCTCACCCGCCACGATCTGCACCGGTACCGGCTCGCCCCAGCCGAGGTCCTGCCCGAAGTATCCGGGGCCGTAGCCCTCCTTCTCCGCGCGCACCGTCGCCGGCCCGGCGCTGATGCGCTCGATCCGAAAGCGGCCCATCTCGTCGCTGCGCGCCCCGCGATCGTCGGTAAAAACGTGCGCGAGCGCGACTGGCTCGCCTTCCGGGCCCGTCACGACGCCCTCGACGGCGCCGCCGTTACTGAGCGTGACGAGATGATCCACGGCCGCGTTGGTCGCGATCTCAAGCGCCTCGCGATGCAGGGCGAAGCGCTCTTGCTCCACGACCAGATCGAGCGTGCCGAACGGAAGCGCACCCAGGTCGGATTCGCCTCGCTCATCGGTCGCGCTTTCGCGCAGGTCGTCCCACTGGCTCCAGCCCCAGATGCCCTGCAACCCGTGTTTGGTCTCGCGCGTGATCCGGATCTTGGCGTTGGCCACCGGCTTGCCGTCCGGCCCCACGACGCGCAGGCGGTAGCGGGCGCCGCGCTGCAGCGTGATACGCAGCTCGTTTTCGATATCCAGTGAATGAATGAAGTGCGTCAGATCGACGTATTCGTCGTGCGCGACCTTGAGCACGATGACGGGACGCGGCGGAACGCGGAGCACGAAGCGCCCCTCGGCATCGCTCTGAGCCCGGCGCGGCGTGTCGCCCTCTTCGACGAGCGTCTCAAGGCGGGCGCCCGCGATCGGTCCACCGTCCTCATCGACGACGATGCCTCGCTGCTCGACGAGCAACTCTCTCTCGGCCTCCTCCGCCGCGCTTGTGGTCTGCGTCGTGGGCGGAACCGTCACGTCCGCGGCAGTTCGCTCGCCTCGGCGGGAGTCCGAGTCTTCGGACAGCCAAATGAGCAGGGCAACGACGCCCGCCAATCCCAAAACAACCACGATCCAACGCATGACTGCCTATCCTCCCCTCGAATGTCATTCCGGCGTCATTCACGGGTTACGATCCGAGCGGGATCCCAAAGAGCGAAAACACGGGGAGCGAAAACATGAAGCCCTTGCAATGGGCCGTGCTCGGCGCGGTATTGGCCGTGGCCGCAATTGTGTATCTGTTGAACCTGAGCGCGGACGACGACCGGCGGCAGGACCGGCGCGCGGCCGAGGAGCGCACCGAAGACGGACTCCGCAGCGACGGCTCCCGCACGGAGAGAACCGACGGGGAACTGGCAAAAACCGCTCGGCCGGGCGATGGGCTGACCGCGACGCTCAAGATCGTGCGCGCCGACGGATCGCCTGCGACGGGCGCGGACCTGATCCTCATCGGCCCCACCGCGCGGACGGACGCGGCCGGTTCGGATGGATCCATCGAGCTTGGCGGCCTGAAACCCGGCATCTACAACCTGATCGCACACAGCGACGGTGAGGCGGGCGCGCTCGAATTCGAACTCGAAAAGAGCACCGAACTCGGCACGCTCGCGTTGCAGGCGACCGTCACGATCCGCGGCCACGTGCTCGATCCGCGAGGCGCAGGCGTCGTGGGCGCGACCGTCGAGGCGACGCACGTCGGCGAGGGCGGTGTGTTCGATATCGCATCCGTAGTGCAGGCGATGATGCGTCCCGAGCGCGTCGCGGCGAGCACGCAATCCGGCGAGGACGGTGCGTTCGAATTGCTGGTGCCGGCGGGTGAAACCCTCGCGCTGCGCGCCGCTGCCCCCGGCTTCGCGCAGGAGGCGGAGGAACCACGCGTCTACGCCAGCGATGTGGATGGGCTCGAATTCCGGCTGTTCGAAGGGTTGGCGATCGCCGGCATCGTCGTGAACAAGAGCGGCGATCCGATCGACGGCGCACACGTGATGCTCATCAACCCGATGCAGGTCTTCCAGAACAAGACGCCCAAGGCGGAGGCCATTACCGGCGCGAACGGCCGCTTCTCGCTCGCAACGACGACGGTGCAGAGTCTGCTGCTCGCCGTGCGGGCGGCGGGCTACGCGACTTCGATGCAAAGCGACGTGAAGGTGCCCGCGCCGAACATGCGCATCGCGCTGGAGGCAGGCATCACACTGCGCCTGCGCGCGGTCGACGCCGATCAACCGGGCGCACCCGCCCCCGGCGTCAGCGTAGCGCTCATGTATCGCGGCGGCTTCGTCGCGGGCAAGACCGACGAGGCGGGGCAACTGGTACTCGAAAACCTGCCGATCAAGGGCTCACGCATGTGGGGCAATCAGCAGCAGGCAATGCTCTGGGGCGGCGGCTTCGTTTCGCAAAGCCACTCCCTCGCCGCACTCGAGCCTATCGACGGCCTGATCGACGTGGGCGAAATCGGGCTGCACCGCGGCGGCACGGTCAAGGGCAAGGTGATCGACAAGACAACCGGCAAACCTATCGCGGGCGTGCGTCTGCGTTCCATGGGCGGCCTCGATCGGCAACTCGAATTCATGGGCGGCGCGACCGCCACATCGGGCGCGGACGGCCGCTACGAACTGACCGGCGTGCCGCTCAAGGTGCACACGATCATGGCGATGCATCCCGACTATCTGAGCAACGTCGATCCGATGAAGATGATGCAGTCCATGGGGGGTCGGGGGGCTACCAAGGCGCTCTTCCCCGGCGGCAAGAAGCTTATCGACTGGCCCGTGGAACTCTCTCCCGCCGCGACGCTCACGGGCATCGTCATCGGCCCCGACGGCAACCTGGTCGCGGGCGCCAAGATATCGGTGCAGGATCCGATGGGCATGTTGCGCACGATGATGGGCGGCGGGACCTTGTCGGCGATCAGCGACGCGGAAGGATCATTCACGCTCACCGGGCTCCGCAAGGAGGCACCCGTCCGAGTCATCGCGACTCATCGCGACTTCGGGAGCTCGAAGGCGGTCTCGATCAAGGCAGGAGACGATCCCAAGCTCGAATTGACCAAGCCGTTGACGCTCAAAGGCGTGGTACTCGACACGCAGAACATACCGATCGCGGGCACGCGCGTGCAGGTCGCACGGGTGACGGAACAGGGAAGCGGCATGGGCATGGTGACCGGCCCCGGCCAAGGCGGAGCGACCTCCGTGCGACCCGGCGTGAGCGATGCGCAGGGCCGCTACACCATTCGCAACGCGCCTCCGGGCAAGCTCAAGGTGACCTGGGAGCACCGTGACTACGCTCCCACAAACCGCACGATCGATGTCGTACCCGGCACCGCGGAATTCGATCTCGGCCGAACGGAACTCGACTCCGGCAAAAGCCTCGAGGGCGTCGTCGTCGATGCCGAGGGCAAGCCCGTGCCGGGTGTGAGCGTGAACGCGAGTTTCGACTACAGCGGTGGTTCGCAGGTGGACCTCGAGGCCGAGGACGGCCGCATGCACGGCAACACGACCACCGACGAAGCTGGTCGGTTCGCCATCCGCGGACTCCGCGCCGGCAAGTTCAACATGCAGTCGTGGCAGCAGGACTCCTATTCGTCCCGCCCGGTCGCGGAGGCGGGCGCCACCGACATCCGCATCACTCTCACGCCCGCGGTGACCTTCGTGGGTCGTGTCACGGAGCGCGGCAAGCCGGTCGCCGGCGCATCCATCTCCGCCGGCGTTCCCGACGACAAGGGCGAGTCGGACACCGTGGCGTGGGCGAGAACCGACGCCGACGGCAACTTCCGCCTCGAATCGCTGCCGCCCGATCAGCCGCTCAAGATCGAAGTGAGCCACGATGCGTACCGGACACTTACGCGGGAGGGCGTGCGGGCGACCGATACGGACCAGGTCTTCGCGCTCGATGCCGGGGTGCAGATCGCCGGCACGGTGCGCGACGCGAGCGGTGCGTCGGTTGGCCGTGTCGGTCTCTGGGTGCGCGTGGGCGAGGGCCATCAATCCAACAAGCACATCACCACCGATGCGGACGGGAACTTCGCGGCGGGCGGTCTCGACGAGGGCGAGATCACCGTTCAGGTGCAGTCGTGGAACCAGAACTTCATCGCCACCGAACCGCTCGTCGTCGAGCCCGGCGCCCGCAACATCGAGATTGTCGTGGAGGCCGGCGAGTCCATCGCGGGCTTCATCCTGGATGCGGACGGAGCGCCGCTCAAGCAGGTGCAACTCGCCGCACTCGATGAAAACGACAAACCGGTCGCCAGCGGCTATGCATTCAAGGAGGACGGCTCGTTCGAGATCAAGGGTCTGCCCAAGGGCCGCTACACCGTGCGCGCCTCGCGCTGGGCCGACCAGAAACACACCGTGCTCGCCGAAGCCACCGACGTCGCCACGGGCACAATGGATCTGGAGCTACGGGCGGGTCGATGAAGCCGTCGCAATGGGCGCTAATCGCGGCGCTGATCGGTGTGGGCGTAATCGCGTTTCTGATGATGTCCGAAACCGGAGTCGAGCGCACTCCCGACCAGCGCCGCGCGACAGAGCGCACGGACAACCGCGCGGGCGCGCTCGACCTCGAACCGACGCGGACGACCGACCCCGGGCGCGACATGATCGCGATTCGTGGACGTGTCCGGGGTGCCAGCGGCGCCACTGTCGAGGCGCTACAGGTTTCCGAGCGTTCCGCTTTCGACATCACTTCGGTGATGGACGCGATGTTGAGCCCCGAGACCGTTGTCGCTCGCGCGCGCGTCGGTAGGGACGGCGGCTACGAACTGCACGTCCCGGCCGGCCGACTGCTCGCGCTCCGAGCCTTCGCCGACGGCTACGGGCAGGAGAGCGAGCAGGCGCGGCGCTATCCCAACGATGTCTCCGGCATCGACTTCTACCTGGTTCGGGGCGTGCAAGTCGCGGGCGTCGTCGTGAACCGCAAGGGCCAAGCCATCGCCGCCGCGCATGTGCTGCTCGTCGATATGCGGGGACCCTTCGAGGAACGCGCGGTGAAGCGAGAGACGATCAGCGATGGCAATGGTCGCTTCGCACTCTCGACGACGCTTGCCGAGAACCCGGATCTGGTCGTGCGCGCCGCCGGCTATGCGACCTACATGAGTGCGGGCCTCACCCTGCCGGCGCCCGATCTGCGCATCGCCCTGCAGCGCGGAGTTTCCCTGCGTCTGCGCACCGTCGAAGCGGGAACATCGGGCGCGCCCGCGCCGGGGGTCAACGTCGGGGTGTGGCTGCGCGGCGGACTCGCCACGGGCAAGACAAACAGATCGGGCGAACTGCTGATGGGGAACCTGGCCAACGAGGGTAGCGCCCTGATTGGCGACCAACAGATGGTGGTCCTCTGGGGCGACGGGTGGGCCACCCGCACGAAGTCGCTCGAAGAACTCGAGCCGACCGATGGCGTTCTCGAGGTGGGCGAAGTCGAAATGCGACGCGGCGGCACGATCCGCGGTCGGGTGCTCGACGCGACCACCGGCAACGGGATCGCCGGAGCGACCCTGCAGTCCGTGGGCGGCCTGCGTGAAGAACTCGCGATCGTGGGCGGTGCGCGCACCGTGTCGGGCGCCGACGGTCGCTTCGAGTTGGCCGGCGTGCCTGCCAGGGCCCACACCCTGATCGTGTTGCATCCCGACTACATCGGCAGCCCCGATCAGGAGGCGATGGACTCCGCCTTTGACGGATCCGGCGGAGGCGAGCCGATCATCCCGGCGGACCGGACGAGCGCGCAACGCGACGTGAAGCTCCAGCCGGCAGCCACCCTTGTTGGGCACGTCCGCGGGCCGGATGGCATCCCCGTCCCGGGCGCAATCGTGACGCTGCAGGATGAGATGGCGATGTTCCACGGCATGATGGGCGGACACGCACCCACCGCCGTGAGCGACGCCGAGGGCAAGTTCATACTGGGCGGCCTACGGCCCGGCGAAGTCATCCAGGTCGTTGCAACCCACCGGGACTTCGGCCGCTCGAAAATGCTCTCCGTCGCGCCCGGCAAGCCCTTCGAGATTCGCCTGACCGAGCCGCTCTTGCTCCACGGAGTCGTGGTCAATGAAGCCGGTGAACCGGTTGGCGGAGCCCGCGTGACCGTCGCCCCCCAAGAAGACGAATCGGAGATTGCTGTATCGAGAGCCACGGGACAGGTACGACCCTGCATGACCGATGCCAAGGGGCACTTCATGATTCGGAATGCTCCGCCCGGCGCACTCGAGGTGACCTGGGACCATCGCGACTACGCGCCTCAGATGCGCCGGATCGACATCGTGCCGGGCACGAGCGATCACGATCTGGGTCGCGCCGTCCTGCGCCGCGGTCAAAGCATCGAGGGTGAAGTCGTCGATGCAGACGGCAACCCGGTCCCCAACGTGGCGGTCCATGTTTACTTCGAGAGACTAGCCGGCTGGGATCAGCCCGAACTATCCGCAAACGGAACGGTCTTGGCCCCCGGCCGACGCTTCGCGCAGGGCCGGACGGACGCGACGGGCCATTTCGCCATTCGTGGACTGCGCGACGGGAAATACGGGGTCGAAGCGTGGCGCATCGGCTCCTATTCGGCGGGCGCGACCGTGACAGCGGGCACGAAAGACGTCCGCATCAAGCTGGTGCCTGCGGGCACCCTGAACGGACGCGTCATGAGCGGTGGCAAGCCGGTCGCCAACGCGTGGGTGCGGGTGCGCCACCGGTCCGACACGTCCGCTTCGCTGGAGACAGACCAGGACGGTCGATTCAAACTGGACAGGCTACCTCCGCACGAGGTCTTCGAGATCAAGATCTCTCACCACGGCTACCTCGATCTGGTCGTCAAGGACCTGCGCGCGACCAAGAAGCTTCGGGAGTTCGCGCTCGACCGGGGCGTGCACTTTGGTGGGCTCGTAACCGACCCGACGGGCAAGCCGCTTGCCGGAGTGACGGTCAGCATCCGCGTCGGCAACTCCGGACATAGCGTGCAATCGCAGGCCGACGGCCGCTTCTCCGCGGGCGGCCTGGGCGAGGGCGAAATCGTGGTGTTTCTCTCCGCGTCCGACGACGGGTACCTCTCCACAAATCTGCTGACAGTCGCGCCGGGCGACGAGAGCATCCTGCTGATCGCGGTCATGGGCGAGACGATCGCCGGCACGGTGCGGGATGCCGACGGTGCGCCTGCTCGACACGTTATGATCAGCGTGTTCGACGGCGACGGCACGGGCGTAGGCGGGGCATGGGGCGACGAGGGCAAGTTCGAAATCGTGGGCCTTCCGGAAGGACGCTACACGGTGCGCGCGTTCGGCTCGAAGAGCCAATCCAGTGCCGAAGCGACCGGCGTCGCGACCGGCACGCTGGATCTCCAGCTAACGGTGCGGTAGCTGGATCACGACCCGCATCGGCTCGCCCGCCACCAGCGTGACGATCTTCGTGATCGACTTGTAGGCGCGCCGGTTGATCTGGATCACGAACGGCCCGGCGGGCATGAACGGCTTGCGGATCTCGCCCTTTTCGTCGCTGTCGTTGCTGCCGAAACCGGGCGGCTCGTACGACGCGACCATGGAGCTGTTGAGCGGCTGCAGCGAGGGGAAGGTGTAGACCAGGCGCGCATCGAGCAGCGGTTCGCCATCCTCGTTTTGCACCACCACCGTCACGGGGCAGGCGGCGTCGAGGTCATGCAATACGTCTGCCGTTTCGCCCTGCTTGACCAAGATGCCCTTCTTGATCCCGAGCGGGTGGCGCGGGCTCACGACGAACATCGTGTAGGGGCCCGGCGCCAGACCGCGCACGACAAAGCGGCCTTCGGCGTCCGTGTAGGGAATCGAGTCGTCCTCGTTGGACTGCAGCTTGGCGTTGAGCAGGTGCACGCGCGCATACGCAACCGGCTTGCCGGCGTGATCGCGCACCTGGCCGCTGACCGCGCCGGGATCGCCCAGCCGCAGTTCGCCCAGATCGATCTCGCCGTTCTCCTTGAGCGAGAACCGGGACGTGCGCAGCGGCGCGAAGCCATCCGCCTCGACCTCGGCCGCCCACGTTCCCGCCGTCGCGCGGTCGAACGCGAACTTGCCGTTCTCGTCGTTGTAGTTGCCCCAGACCCAGTCCGACGGCACGAAGAACTTGTAGCGCAGGAACTTCACGCGGAACTTCGTCACCGGTGATCCGTCACGCGCCGACAGCACGCGCCCCTTCACCAGCGTGTTGGCGCCGGGCAGCACGAACTCGACGCCGGCGGTGCCCGCCGCGATGGCACGCGGCTGAATCTCCTTCTCGAACGAGTTCGGATTGAAGTGGTGGCGATCGACCATGCCGACGGTCCACTTGCCCTCGGGTAGCGCGTCGAAACGGAATGCGCCGGTCGAATCGGTCCACGCCATCTTCATCGATTTAAAGGGAGGTTGGGAACCCGCGGGCACGGCACCCATCTTGTGGAAGGAGTAGCCGTGCCCGCTGGAGTTGACCAGCTTGCCGGCAATCGGGGCGACCGTCTGCACCGGGAGCTTCAGGTCCGTCAGTTCGCCACCGCCGGGTACGTCCACGATCACGGTCTTGGATTGCGCACCAGCGGCGGACGCGACAACTCGCGTCTCGCCCGGACCGGCGGCGAGTTCGAACTTGCCCTCGCGATCGGCATAGGTGCGCGACTCGCCCACCGTTCCGTACTTGCGCGTCGTCGCGACGACCTTGGCGCGCGGCGCCGTCTCGCCACGGATCCGTCCGACCGCGTGGCCGGTCAAGTCGCCCAACTGCTTCGAGTCGCCCGCACCCGTGATCTGGATCTCCTGCTGCCGGAAGCGCAGACTCTCTGCCATCACGGTGACCCGCAGGCTGCGCAAACGGTCGATCGGCAGCGGCCCCACCTCGAACACGCCGGTCTCATCCGACTTCGCCCGCCGTGAGAACGCCTTGTCCCAGTCGTTGCCGTAGACCATGACCGTCGCACCGGCAACCGGCGCACCGTCCGGCCCCTTGAGCGCACCGCGCACATAGGTCGGAGCCATGAGCGGGATATCGATGTCCTGCGCAACCACTCCCTGGCGCACGCTCACGCCGGCGGGTTCGCCCCAGCCGAACGCGTGCCCGAAAAAGCCCGGGCCATAGCCCTCGGCGCTGGCCCAGACCGTGTGCGAGCCGGGACTCACGCGGTCGATGCGGTAGCCGCCGTCCTTGCCGGTGGTGGCAGTCCGCCCACGCCCCTGGTCGAGTTGCACGGTGGCGCCGGCCACGCCACTCCCGTCGGGTGCCGTGATGCGTCCCGCGATAACGCCGCCGCTGTCGAGCTTGAGTTCATGCACGACGCCCTCGGCGCCGGTCACGCGAAGTTTGCGCGACAGCGACGACCACTCGGTGTGCTCGACGATGAAGCGCACGTTCCCGCGCGGGCCGGAGCCCACCGTCACCAGGCCGCTCTCGTCGGTCACGCCTTCGCCCAGCGAGTAGGTGCTGGTCATCATGCCGTAGTCGAAGAAGAGCACCTTGTTCGCGGTCGTCGCGCGCACCTTGGCACCGGCCACCGCTTCGCCCTTCGGACCGACGACACGCACATGCAGGGGCACACCGCGCTGGAGCGTGAAGACCTGTTCCGTGGGCCGCGAGGCAGCGGTAAACACCGGTACCTCCTTCTTCACGAAGCCCAGCTTCGAGATCGAGATCATGGCGTAGCCGTGGGTGTCGTTGCCGACGCGAATCGTCGTCGCGATCTGTTCGGTGTGCAGCTCGAATCGGCCCGCGTCGCCGGTGCGCGCCTCGTCGGCGCTGCTCATCGCCTTGACCAGCGCGTCGGCGACCGGCTTGCCCGCCTCGTCTTGCACGATGGCGCGCAGAACGATCGTGCCCGTTCGCACCGGCGCCTCGTCAGCAACCTCCGCACCCGCGTCGGGAGACTCGGTCTCCGGCGTCGCCGCGTTCTCGGCTTGGGTTTCCGCATCGCGTCGCGCCGGCTCGTTGCCGTCGCTGAACGTCTGTTGCATGAGCAGTGCCAGCGCAATAAGCAGCACCGCCGCGAGTGTTCCGATCGTCTTCATGGAAATCAGCCCCCCAGTAGCAACACTGGTCGTGAGGGCTGCACCGGTTGAAATCGCCGCCTCGGCGGTCGCCATCGGCACGGCGAGCGGCAGCAACGCCAGCCGCCACGCCGCGCGACCGCCATCGACGTCGTGGTCGAAGCGTTCGCGCAACATGGCAAGCCCGCGCTTGGTCCGGCTCTTGACCGTGGCCACAGGCACCCCGAGACGCGCGGCGATCTCTTCCGGTCGCAGCTCGTCCAGGTAACGGAAGACAACCGCCGACTTGAAGGGCTCGCGGAGATCCATCACCGCGTCCACCACACGTCGTTGCATTTCCAGCCGCGCCTGCACCTCGTCGGGCGTCGGGACGGCGTCGCGCTCGGGTCGCGCCACCGCCTCCTCGCGTCGCCGCCGCCGCCCTTCGCCACGGCGCCGCATGAGCGCCAGGTTGCGGGTAACGGAGGCGAGCCAGCCCTTCAGGTTGCCCTGTTCGGCAGGCGGCTTCTCCAGCGCGGCCAGCAAGGTCTGCTGCACCACGTCGTCCGCCTGCTGCTCATCGAGCAGCAGCGAACGCGCGACATTGCGCAGAAACCCAGCGTGGCTGAGAAGGAGATCGGCATCGGGCACGGTTGTCATTCCACAACCGAATTGCCGTGCTCGCCACCCGGGGGCCCAAAAAGTCCCCCGGACGGAACTACCTGCGCCACCGAATGCTCATTACCCATTGCCCAGAAGGCACTTACCGCTTCCGACTGCGCCATCGATAGCGCAGTCGGGAGCGGCCGGTGGAAACTGCGCCATGCCAGCGGACCTCCGCTGCGTGCGTGGGATTGCCGTCGCTCAACCAAGCTCCATACGCGCCCACGGAGGTCGAGCGCTGCGCCACGGGTGGCGCAAGCGTCA
>CBDURV010000035.1:0-13412 GCA_965369495.1 uncultured bacterium | reverse complement strand
AACAAACCCCCAATTGGTGTTGGGTTTTTGGTTTTTGTGTTGGGGCCTCCGTTGTCGTCTGCGTTCCACAATCAACAACCCCAATGCCCCAAACCCGACTGCAACCGCGGCCTTCCGAACTAGGGAAGTCTCCCTAGAACAGGAGCTTCTTGGCGGTCTGGGCTGAGACTTCCTGGTAGCCGGTGGGCTCCATTCCGTAGCCGGCGCGGCCCTGGGTGAGCGAGCGCAGCATGCCGACGTAGCCGAACATCTGCTCGAGCGGCACGGTGGCGATCAGGACGGTCGATTCGGCGTCTTCCGGGTCGGTGCCGAGAATCGTGGAGTGGCGGCGGTTGAGATCGCCCAGCACCTCCCCCACAAACTTGTTCGGCGTGCGGATTTCAACCCGCATGATCGGCTCCAGCAACACGTGAACGGCCTTCTCGACCGCGGCGTCGAGGGCGCGGCTCGCTGCGGCCTCGAACGCGATTTCGGTCGAATCCAGCTCGCTCGCCTGGCCGCCGCGCACCGTGACGCGCACTCCGATCAACGGGTAGCCCCAACCGGCGCCGCTGCGGACGGCATCGCCCAGCGCGTTTTCGACCGCCTCCTGAAACTCCTCCGGAATGGCCACGCGCGCGCCCTCGGCCCAGTCGATCTCGAATCCCTCCGGCTTGCCCAACGGCTCGATGGCGACGTCCATGCCGGCGAATTGGCGCCGGGTGGCGGTCTCCTGATCGAAGACGTACTCCGCCGCACCCTTGCCGCGCACCGTCTGGCGGTACGAAACCCGCGGGCTGCCCACGTTGGCTTCCACGGCAAAGTCGCGCAGCATGCGGTTCTTGATGACCTCCAGATGGAGTTCGCCCATGCCGGAAATGATCGTCTGACCCGTCTCGTGGTCCTCGCGCACGTCGAAGGTCGGATCGTCCTTGCGCATGCGGGCGAGCACCTCGTTGAGGCGATCACGGTCGGCGTTGCTCTTGGGCTCGATCGCCATCGAAATGACCGTTTCGGGAAAACGCAGCCGTTCGTAGAGGATCGGGTCGCTCTTGGCGCACAGCGTATCGCCGGTCACCGCGAACTTGAGCCCCACCATCGCCACGATATCGCCGGCCGAGGCGGTCTTGAGCCGTTCGCGCTGGTTGGCGTGCATGCGGAAGATCTGCTGGACGCGCTCGCCCTTGCCGGCGCGCGGATTGAAGACGTGTCCCGCCTCCTTGATCGTGCCGGAATAGATGCGCATGTAGATCAGGTCGCCGTGGCGATCCGAGAAGCTCTTGAAGACCAGCGCGCTGAACGGTTCGTCAGGATCGCACTTGCGGGTCAGCGGCGCCTCGGTCTTGGGGTCGTGCCCCTCCGGGACCGCGACCTCAACCGGCGAAGGCAGATAGGCCAAGACGGCATCGAGCAGAGGCTGGACGCCCTTGTTGCGCAGCGCGGAGCCGCACAGGACCGGCGTCGCCTCGTTCTTCAGCGTAATGCGGCGAATGGCCGCCTTGAGCACGTCGGCCGAAACCGGCTCCTCGACCAGATAGAGGTCGGCCACCTCCTCGTCGAACTCCGCCACGTCGGAGATAAGTTCCAACCGATACAGCGCGACGGTCTCCTCGTGCTCCTCGGGGATGTCGGTAACCGCGTACTCCTCCCCGAGCCCCTCCTCACTCCAGACGTAGGCCTTTTCCTCGACCAGGTCGAACACGCCGCTCAGCTCTTTTTCGCTGCCGATGGGAAGCTGGCAGACGAGCGGAGTCATCGAGAGGCGCTTGCGGATCGAATCGACGGCGCGGTCGAACGATGCGCCCGCGCGATCCAGCTTGTTGACGAAGCAGATGCGCGGCACGCGGTAGCGGTTGGCCTGGCGCCAGACCGTTTCCGACTGCGCCTCGACGCCGTGGACGCCGTCGAAGACGACCACCGCCCCATCCAGCACGCGCAGGCTGCGCTCCACCTCGGCGGTGAAATCGACGTGGCCCGGCGTGTCGATCAGGTTGATCCAATAGTCGCGCCACGGGAAAGCGGTGGCGGCGGCGGTGATCGTGATACCGCGCCTTTGCTCCTCCTCCATCCAGTCCATCGTGGCGGCGCCCTCGTGGACTTCGCCGATGCGGTGCTCCTTGCCGGAGTAGTAGAGGACCCGTTCGGAGACCGTGGTCTTTCCGGCGTCGATGTGGGCAATAATGCCGATGTTGCGCGTCTTCTCGATGGAGGGCATGGTGAAGTTCGAGAGGATAACCGGAGAGTCGGAGTGCTTTGAACTCTGATCCGCGCGCTCTGGGACGAACCGACGCGCGTCCCCCCGCAGCCCCCAAAAAAAATTGGAGCCCGATCAGCGCCTGCTTTCGCAAGCAGGCGACTGAATCGAGCCCCGCAACCGTACAGGGTCAGACGAGTCCGCGCTCCCGGGTCGGTGTGACCGGGTTGGGTTGGAAGCGGTGGGATTCGTGTCCGTGCGGTGTCTTTTTCCTAGTCGTTGAACATGTAGCTGACTGTCACGGAGTCGATGCTGGCGAACGGACCGAGCGCCGCCTCGACACTGCGGTCGTACTCGAACGCTGCCTGCACGCGAACGAACGCTTCCCGAGCGGGATCGCCGGGCGTCGAGTTCAGGTCGGCCATGTCGCCCGTCACCGTCACCTTGGTCGCGCCCCCCTGGAAGACGAGTTCCGCGATTTCGAACGGGAACTGCTCCGTAGTGAGGTCGGGCCGCAACGGATTCTCGTCGCTGCCTCGCGCGGAACTGACCAGGACGTGGATCCGCTGATCCGCGTTGGTCACGCCATTGATGTCGGTCAGCGGATCGTATTGCTCATACTGCGGGTTCGCGGCGGTCATCGGGAAGAGTTCCGTCACCGCCGTGATGGAGCTGAAGCGGTCGGCGTTGAAGGGCGAGATGGTTAGCACACCACGCGCGTCGTTGTCGTACTCCGCATAGTCGCCCGTGCCACTCGGCAGGAATCCGTCGATCTCTCCGTCGGCATCCATCAGGAAGATGAATCCATCGCCTCCGTCGCCGCCCGCGCCCGCCTTGGTGCTGTTGACCGACGTGTTCGCGTTGCCGCGCGCGCCACCAATGCCGCCCGCAGCGCTGATAAAGGAACCGGTCATGTTGATGTTGGCGCCCGAGATGAGTCCGATCGATCCGCCCGCGCCGCCGCCGCCGCCACCCGGTATACGGTGCCAGTTGGTACTGCCTCCGGAGGGGTACGCGTTGTAGAGGCGCCCCTTGCCGCCGGCGCCGCCGGAGGCGTCCACGCGACCGAACACCAGAATGTCGCCGGCGCAGACGATGGTCAGCGAGCCGCCACCGCCGCCGCCAGCTCCGCCCGAACTGACCGACTGCGCATAAATGTACTGATGGTGGGCACCGCCCGCGCCACCGCCGGAACCGCCCATGTTGTTCGTTTCCAGGATGCGGTCACCATAAGTCGGGCCAGGCATGCTACGCACGCCGATGACGCTCGAAAGCGATACCCGGTTGTAGGGGTACTGCGTATCGCAGACACCTCCGGTGCCCGCCGGCTGCGTCGTATTTGCGCGATCCTCGCCGCGCGTGCCCGCGCGCCCATGGCTCGCGCCGCCGCCACCCGATGAACCGATAATGTTCTTCTGGTCGTAGGGGTAGGCGTACAGTTCGCCACCGGCAAGTCCGCGCCCGGGGCCCTCCCCGTTGGTGGCGGTCGGGAACACGGCCCTCGACGGCGCACACGAGTTTAGGAATGCCTTGAAGGTCGCACATGTGCTGCTGCTCGGGGGACGGCAGTTGCCGTAAGCTCCCCTCTTCGATGTGGCTCCGGGGAACCCGCCCGCGCCCGCGGCGCCACCGATCGCATCGCCCGACGATCCGGCCTTCCCGGCTTCTCCCGAGATGTCGAGAACTCCGTTGATCTGTACCAGCCCGGTGACGCGGAACATGATGGGGTTGACGCCGCTGACGCGCAGCGTCGACGAACTCGAAATGATCAACGACGACAACTGGAGTTCGTAGGGCTCAACGGAGTCGTACTCCAATTGGCCTCCGGGGCGAGTGTCGTTCAGGTAGTCATCATCCGGGTTGAGATCCGTGACGAAGAACGGCTCTCCCAACGGCGCGTTGGGCGTATCGCCCGTATCCAGGATCACGGTGTTGCCACCGCTGACCGCCAGATCGCCGTCCGTGCCCTGTCCGAATGCGCTGAGGAAACCGACCGCCGTACCGGGACTGGCCGGCGGGTTGTAGAGCGCACTGTTCGACTCGTTGTCCGGATCGAGCGTGGTCTGGCCCGTTTCCGGCTCGATGCCGTCGCGCGCCGGATCGTACTCGACGGTGCGGGCCGCGGAGATCCCGGGCCGGTCGGCCACGAGGAACTCGGTTACATAACCCAGGCCGCCCGCTTCGTCATAGACCGAGCCCCCGACGATCACCGTGCCGTCTCCCGTGAGGCCGTTGTCGCCGCTGAACGTCTTGCGGAAATCGAGCCCCAGGATGTCGCCACTGAAGACCATGCGATAGCGGCTGTTGTCTACCAGCGTCTGCACCGGAACCACACGGATTCGGATGTCGTAGTTACCCGCGTCGTCAATGGACTGCGAGGTTGAGACGTTGATCGCCACCCTGTAGTTGACCCGATCACCGAAGTGTCCAGGATCCGCGGTGGCGGGCGCGTCGGAGATCGCGTTTTCGCGGATCTCATAGAGCGTAACCATCTCGTCCGTCACGGTAGACGGATCGAGCGGTTCGGAGAGTCGCAACTCGATATGCCAAGGCGTCGCGTAGTCGGGAGGACCACCGGCGCCGGGATCGATGATGTTGCCGTGCGAAATCAGATACGCGTTGTCGAGTTGCGCCTGCACGAGCGGCCGCGGATCCAGACGCGAGATGTCGGTGTCCGACCCGTCGATCGGGTCGATCGCGAGTAGCTGGAACGCGCGAGGCGGATCCGTCGGCTTGATGTCCTCGAAGTAGGTGTTCGTATCGAAGAGGAACTCCTGCTGCGTGGGAATGGTCTCGCCCGACATCGATGTCAGCCCATCGGGGCCGCCAGACAGGAAGACGTGATAGCGGCCGTCTTCCTTGAAGCCGGCGTCGCTGCGATCCATCTTGTTGGGCAAGCGCGGCGTGAAGACGACGACATCGGCGTTCACCAGATATGACCCGGCCGCCCGCGCAAAGTTGGACGGCGAAGTCTGGATCACGTTCTGGATCTTCAGACGCGTGAAGAGATCCTGGCCAGGGTCGATGGGCGAAGAGAATCGGAAGCGAACCTGCCGGTTGCGCGGAATGTTGTCCTGGCCACTTTCGAGAAATTCGATGAGCGCGAACGACCCGCTGGTCCCTCCACCGCCACCACTGCAGGACGAAAGCAAGACACTGGCACAGAGCGCCATCAGCCATTTCGCGAACTTCATCACACGACCTCCACGTAGAAACTACGCCAGTCCGTTCGATTTCCACAAACGGTACTCAAACCGTGCTGAATCGCCCCGTTGGGTACGACTTCGCACCGTCTGGTGCCCAACCACTTATTTAACGCTCGATTGGGAGAAAAGTTCCGCGCGAAACCGTAACTAGACGGTGCGCAGACAGTACAGATCCCATCCCAATCGTGGCCAGATCGCGACTCTCGGTTCGCGGGTGCTCTCCTGAACGCCGCCCCAACTATGCCGCTCACGGATCCGCTAAGCTCCCGCGCATGGGAAGAGAGATGCGCAACGACGAGGAGGCGAT
Source organism: uncultured bacterium (assembly GCA_965369495.1). GTDB lineage: Bacteria > Planctomycetota > PLA2 > PLA2 > PLA2 > JBCDBY01. The sequence continues at coordinate 7,726 of CBDURV010000035.1, read as the reverse complement.
GGCGCGCCGTGCCGCGAGCAGGGAACTCGGAAAGGCGAAGCGCAGCATCGCGGCGATCAAGAACTTCTATCTCGCCAACGTCATCCTCTGCGCGGTTGTCCTGCTCTTGTTTTGGCAAGGAGCCTGTCCGAGTATTCACCTGAATTCAGCCGGCTGCGACATCGCTGGATCTTCGCCGGGCCTCGTCCACGTAAACTTCATTGAATACGCCATCCTCGGCCCGGCTCGCCCAGCAACGTCTCGCTCGGCTTCGGTCCGACGGTGAATACTCGGACAGGCTCCTCGGCCAAGCACCGATGCTGATGATCGGACTGGCGGCCGGCGCGACGCTGCTGATGGTCGCGGGATACGTCCAGATCCAGAAGGAGCCCTACACCTGGTCGCTCATCATCGCCGGCATCTGGACCGCGATCCTCGCGATGCAAGCGATTAGCGGCAACGTCGGCCCCGACGTCCAGACCTTCCTCGCCGGCGCGTGGACACTCGGGTGCTGGATGATGGTGCCCACCACCAAGCGCGTGAAACAACTGCTCGCCCAGCACCCCGACCTGTGGGTAGCCCAGAAGATGGGCGTGACCGGATCGACCCGCGCCACAAAAACGCGCGGGCGCCGCCGCTAGCGGCTTTGGGCTATGGGCCTTGGGCTCTGAGCGCCACGACCATGCCATCCCCTCGCGCTCGATCAGGACGGGGCCGAGATTGACGTTCCGCTCGCCAGCGGAGGGCGCCGTCAACACCCACCGCCCATCTCCGCCGTGGCGATGAACTGGTTGCGGCGCAAAGCCCTAAGCCCATAGCCCAAAGCCGATCACCAAGCGAAGTACGAGAACGCCTTGTTCGCCTCCGCCATACGCTCCAACCGCGCCAGCGGTTGGGCCAGCAACATCAAGATGGCGGAGGCGGGTGTGCTGCGGAGCAGCACCAGAAACACTGCTTCTCGCACTTCGCCCATCCACAAAAAAAGAGGTCGGACCGAAGTCCGACCTCTTGGTCGTATCGAGTATCGCGAAGCGATTACCAGGCGAAGTGGGAGAAGGCCTTATTGGCTTCCGCCATACGCTCCAACCGCGCCAGCGGTTGGGCCAGCAACATCAAGATGGCGGAGGCGGGTGTGCTGCGGAGCAGCACCAGAAACACTGCTTCTCGCACTTCGCCCATCCACAAAAAAAGAGGTCGGACCGAAGTCCGACCTCTTGGTCGTATCGAGTATCGCGAAGCGATTACCAGGCGAAGTGGGAGAAGGCCTTATTGGCCTCCGCCATCTTGTGCACGTTGTCTCGCTTCTGCATCGCGCCACCCTCACCGTTGTACGCGGCGATGAGTTCGTCGGCGAGTGCGCGGGCAACGGGACGGCCCTTCTTGCCACGCACCGACTCGAGGATCCAGTTGAACGCGAGCATCTGCTGGCGGCGGCGGTTGACCTCGGTGGGCACCTGGTAGGTGGCACCACCGACGCGCTTGCTGCGCACCATGATGAGCGGCTTGACGTTGCCGATCGCGGTCGTGAAGACCTCGACGGGATCCTTGTCCTTGAGCCGGTTGGTGACGATGTCGAACGCGCCGTAGACGGCCTTCTGCGCGGTCGACTTCTTGCCGTCGAGCATGACGGCGTTGATGAACTTGCTCACAAGCAGGCTCTGGTGCCGGGGATCCGGACGGAGCAGGTGAGCAGTGGAGTTGAACTTACGGGGCATGAGAGATCCCTAACTACTTGGTCTAACTACTTGGGCTTCTTGGCGCCGTACTTGGAACGACTCTGCTTGCGGTCCTCGACGCCCGCGGTGTCGAGCGTGCCACGGATCACGTGGTAGCGGACACCGGGCAGGTCGCGGACACGGCCACCACGCACGAGCACGATGCTGTGCTCCTGCAGGTTGTGGCCCTCGCCGGGAATGTAGGCCGTGACCTCCTTGCCGTTCGAAAGTCGCACGCGGGCGATCTTTCGAAGCGCAGAGTTCGGCTTCTTGGGGGTCATCGTCTTGACTTGCAGACAGACCCCGCGCTTGGCCGGGCATGAGTCCAAGGCCGGGGCGCCACTGCGGCTCCCCTTGTTCTTGCGCCCGAAGCGGATGAGTTGGTTGATGGTCGGCATATCGCTGTTTCGATTGGTCGATTCGAATCCGTAACTATACGAGGATCGCCAGTTTTCGGCTCCTCTGGCCCCTCTTGCCTCTTAAGCGGCTCCTAGGCTACCGCCTCCGGCATGCCCTCGGCCCCGAAAGTGTTGTCGAAGCCAACCTCGTCCTCGAGGGTGACCTTGCGCTTGAGACGCGCCTTGGAGTACCAGCCGAAACCGGTACCCGCGGGAATCAAGTGGCCCAGAATCACGTTTTCCTTCAGGCCGACCAGCAGATCCGTCCGGCCGGCAAGCGCCGCCTCGGTGAGGACCTTGGTCGTCTCCTGGAAGGAAGCCGCCGAGATGAAGGAGTCGCTCGAGAGCGAGGCCTTGGTGATACCCAGCAGGAGCGGCGTCGCACGCGACGGCCGTCCGTTCTGCTCGATGACCTCCTTGTTGGCCTCGCGGAAGCGGAACTTGTCCACCACCGAACCCGGGAGGAACTCGGTGTCGCCCGGATCCTCGATACGCACCTTGCGCATCATCTGGGCGACGATGATCTCGATGTGCTTGTCATCGATCGCCACGTTCTGCGACCGGTAGACGTTCTGCACCTCGCGCAACAGGTAGCTCTGCACCGCCTCCTCGCCGCTGATGCGGAGGATGTCGTGCGGGACCAACGGGCCCTCGGTGAGCGCCTCGCCGGAGCGGACACGGTCGCCTTGGTGGACCAGCAGGTGCTTACCCTGCGGGATGAGATGCTCTTTCTCGATACCCGTATCGGTCATGACGCGCAGCACGCGCTTGCCGCGCTTCTTGTCGCCGAGCGCGACGATGCCGTCGATTTCCGACATCACGGCCGGGTCCTTCGGCTTGCGCGCCTCGAACAGCTCGGTCACGCGCGGCAGGCCGCCGGTGATGTCCTGCGTGCCGCTGATTTCGCGCGGCGTCTTGGCGAGCAGCGTGCCCGCCCGGATCTTCTGCCCGTCATCGACGTCCAGGTAGGCGCGCTCCGGAATCGGATAGAGCGCCAGGGGCTGATCGTCCTTGTCGGTGATGATGATCTGCGGGTGCAGGTCGCCCTTGTGCTCGATGACCTGCTTGCGACGTACGCCCGATGCGGCGTCCTTCTCTTCCTTCATCGTCTTGCCGTCGACGATCTCGTCGTATTTGACGATACCGTCCAGCTCGCTGATGATCGGAATGTGGTGAGGGTCCCAGCGGCAGATGACCTGCTTTTCCTTGATCGGCTTGCCCGCTTCGATGTTGATGATCGCGCCGGCGGGGACGAGATGGCGATCCACCTCGCGGCCCTGCTCGTCCTCGATCACGATCTCGCCGTTGCGGTTGAGCACGACCAGCTCGCCCTTGGTGTTGCGGACGGCCTTGAGCCTGTCGAACTGCACGACACCCTGGTAACGCGAGCGGAACTCCGCGTCCTCGACCGTCTTATGCGCCGTGCCACCGATATGGAACGTGCGCATCGTGAGCTGGGTGCCCGGCTCGCCGATCGACTGCGCGCCGATGATGCCGACCGCGAGACCGCGCTCGACGACCTTGCCGCGTGAGAGGTCCATGCCGTAGCAGAGCGAGCACACACCGAGGTGCGCCTCGCAAGTGAGCGGGCTGCGCACGCGGATGCGCTCGTAGCCCATCTCCTCGATGCGACGCGCCGTCTCGGGCGAGATGACCTCGCTCTCCTCGGTCACGACCTCGTCGGTGATGACATCGACGATCTTGTCGCGGGCGACACGACCGGTGATCGTGTCGGCCAGCGAGACCTCGACCTTATCACCCTTGAAGACGACACCCTTCGAGATGCCGTTGAGCGTGCCGCAGTCCAGCATCGTGACGACGACGTTTTGCGCGACGTCCGCCAGCTTGCGCGTGAGGTAGCCGGAGTCGGCGGTCTTGAGCGCCGTGTCGGCCAGTCCCTTGCGCGCACCGTGCGTACTCGAGAAGTACTCGAGCACCTTCAGGCCCTCGCGGAAGTTCGCCTTGATCGGCGTCTCGATGATCTTGCCCGACGGCTTCGCCATCAGTCCGCGCATACCGGCGAGCTGACGAATCTGTTCGACCGAGCCTCGGGCGCCGGTCTCCGCCATCAGGTAGATGGGGTTGAGGTAGGGCTTGCCGTCGCGCGTGTCGGCGGCCAGCTCGATCATCATCTCCTTGCCGATTTCCTCGCGGGCACCGGTCCAGCAGTCGATGATCTGGTTGTATCGCTCGCCGTCGGTGATGACGCCCGAGCGGTAGTTCTTCTCGATCCCGGCGACCTCTTTCTCGGTCGCCGCCACGATCTCGTCCTTGCGCTTGGGCGTCTTCATGTCGTCCTTCGCGAAGGAGACACCGGCCCTGGTGGCCGACTTGAAGCCGAGGTCCTTGATGGCGTCAAGCAGCAGGATCGTCGACTCGCGGCCGAGGATCTTATGGCAGTCGGAGATGACCTCCTGGATGCCACGCTTGGTCAGCTCGTAGTTGTAGAAGGGCATCCCCGGCGCGAGGATGTCGTTGAAGATGATGCGGCCCATCGTGGTCTGGATGAGATCGCCGCCGGCACGCGGGTCGCCCTTGGCCTCGTCCTTGTAGAGCTGGTCCGCGGGAATCCGGATCTTCACCTTCGAATGCGTCCGCAGACGGCCGGTGCCGTAAGCCAGGAACGCCTCGTTGACATCGCCCACGATGAGCGGATTGCCCTCGACCAGGTCGTGGTTGACCGTCAGGTAGCCGATGCCGAGCACGATGTCCTGCGACGGCGCGATGATCGGGCGGCCGTCGCTGGGCGAGAAGATGTTGTTGGGCGCCAGCATGAGCGTGGACGCCTCGATCTGCGCCTCGAAGCTCAGCGGCAGGTGGACCGCCATCTGGTCACCGTCGAAGTCGGCGTTGAAGCCGCCGCAGACGAGCGGGTGGACCTTGATCGCGTTGCCCTCGACGAGCACCGGCTGGAACGCCTGGATGCCGACTCGGTGCAGCGTGGGTGCGCGGTTGAGCAGCACCGGGTGGTTCTGGATGACCTCCTCGAGGATGTCCCAGACCTCCTCGTCGCGGCGCTCGAGCATCTTCTTGGCGCTCTTGATCGTGTCCGCGAGGCCCATCTCCTTGAGACGGCGGATGATGAAGGGCTGGTAGAGCTCGAGGGCGATCTTCTTGGGAAGGCCGCACTGGTGCAGCTTGAGGTCGGGGCCGACGACGATGACCGAACGCGCCGAGTAGTCGACGCGCTTGCCGAGCAGGTTCTCGCGGAAGCGGCCCTGCTTGCCCTTGATCATGTCGGTGAGGCTCTTGAGCGGGCGGTTCGACGAACCGAGCACCGCCCGGAGGCAGCGGTTGTTGTCGAACAGCGCATCGACCGACTGCTGGAGCATCCGCTTCTCGTTGCGGATGATGACCTCCGGCGCGTTCAGGTCGAGGAGCTTCTTGAGGCGGTTGTTGCGGTTGATCAGGCGACGGTAGAGATCGTTGAGATCCGACGTCGCGAAGTTGCCGCTCTCGAGCAGCACGAGCGGACGCAGGTCGGGGGGAATGACCGGAATGACGTCGAGGACGAGCCACTCCGACTTGTTCTCCGACTCGCGCAGCGCATCCACCAGCTTGAGCCGCTTGATGATGTCCTTCTGGCGCTGGCGCGACTTGGTCGTTCCGAGTTCCGCCTTCAACTCCTCGCTGATCACGTCGAGATCGAGGGTCTTGAGCAGGTCGCGGACCGCCTCGGCGCCCATGCCGGCACTGAAGGAGTCGCCGTACTTGAGACGGCACTCGCGGTACTGGTCCTCCGTCAGGAGCTGGTACGCCAGGAGCGGCGTGTTGCCCGGATCGGTGACCACGTAGTCCTGGAAGTAGACGACGCGCTCGAGCGCGTTCGTCTTCATGCCCAGCAGCGTGCCGAGACGGCTCGGCATCGCCTTGAAGAACCAGATGTGCACGACGGGCGCGGCGAGGGCGATGTGGCCCATGCGCTTGCGGCGGACACGGCTATGCGTGACCTTGACGCCGCAGCGGTCGCAGATGATGCCCTTGTGCTTGATGCCCTTGTATTTCCCGCAGGCGCACTCCCAGTCACGTTCCGGGCCGAAGATGCGCTCGCAGAACAAGCCATCCTTCTCCGACCGGTAGGTGCGGTAGTTGATCGTCTCGGGCTTTTTCACTTCGCCGTAGGACCACGCACGGATGTCCTCGGGGGACGCCAGGCGGATCTTGACGGCGGAGTAGTCGTTGATTCGGTTGTATAGGGTGTCGACCATTTGTTCTATCTCCCCTAGAAGACCTGTTTGACCAACTCAAGGTTGAGGGCCAGACCCTTGATTTCGTTGGTGAGTACCTCGAACGACACGGGGGTGCCCGCCTCGAGGATGTTCTCGCCCTTGACCATGGACTCGTAGATCTTCATGCGGCCGTCGACGTCGTCGGACTTGACCGTAAGAAGCTCCTGGAGGATGTGCGCGGCGCCGTACGCCTCGAGCGCCCACACCTCCATCTCTCCGAATCGCTGGCCGCCGAACCTCGCCTTGCCGCCCAGCGGCTGCTGGGTGATGAGCGAGTAGGGGCCGGTGGCGCGGGCATGCACCTTGTCATCGACCAGGTGGTGCAGCTTCAGCATGTACATGTAGCCGACCGTGACGCGCTGCTCGAGCTTGGCGCCCGTGCGACCGTCGTAGAGCGTGGACTTGCCGTCCTTCGCCATGCCGGCGCGCTCGAGGAGATCCTCGACGTCCGACTCCTTCGCGCCGTTGAACACGGGCGTGATGATCTGGTAGCCGAGCGCACGCGCCGCGTAGCCGAGGTGGGTCTCGAGAATCTGGCCCACGTTCATGCGGCTCGGGACGCCCAGCGGGTTGAGCATCATCTGTACCGGCGTTCCGTCGGGCAGATAGGGCATGTCCTCGAGCGACACGATGCGGCTGATGACGCCCTTGTTTCCGTGGCGGCCGGCGACCTTGTCACCCACCGACATCTTGCGCTTGGTGGCGAGGTAGACCTTCACCATCTCGAGCACGCCGGTAGGCAGTTCGTCGCCGCGGCTCAGGCGGTTGACGTTCTTGTTCTTCTCCGCCTCGAAGACATCGATGTCGTGGAAGCGGTCCTTGAGGAAGCGCAGGCGCTTCTCGCGGGCACGCGTCTTCTTCTCCTTCAGCACCTCGGTGCGAAGGCGATCGCGGATCTTCTTGAATTCGGTCGCGGAAAGCACCGCCCCCACCGAGAAGGCGCGACGGGTTTCCGGATCCTTGAGGGCCTTCTCGCGGCCCTCCTCCATCTCGGCGATGCACTCCTCGAGGATGCGCTGGTAGTTCGCCAGGAACTCGCGCTCGAGGCGCTTGATCTCCTGGAGATTCCGTTGGCGCTCCTCCTCGGTCATGTTGACCTTGCGGGAGAACTTCTGCGCGTCGATGACGATGCCGCCGACGCCGCTCGGGACCTCCAGCGAGTCGTTCTTCACGTCCTCGCCGGCACGTCCGAAGATGGCGTGCAGCAGCTTCTCCTCGGGGGAGAGCTCGCTCTTCGACTTGGGCGAGACCTTGCCGACGAGGATGTCGCCGGGACGCACGTGCGTGCCGACGCGGACGATGCCCGTCTCGTCCAGGTTGCGCAGCGCGCGCTCCGAAACGTTCGGAATATCGTTCGTGAACTCCTCGCGACCGAGCTTGGTCTCGCGGATCTCGATCTCGAATT
>CBDURV010000034.1:0-13524 GCA_965369495.1 uncultured bacterium | reverse complement strand
GTTCGTGATCCGCGTGCCGGAAGAGTTGAAGGGCGGAACGCCGCTGCGGCTCACCTTCACCACCCACGACGGCCGCCTCGGCATGCGTGCAATCAAGGCGCCTTCCAATCCGTCGCTCGCCGTGGGGCGCGTGCTGTTGAAGGGCATCGAGCAACTGCGCGGGCGCTGCGTGAGCCGGCGCGGGGATGCGGCTGCCAATGCGCACGTGTCATTGCGTGCCATCGGGGAACTGGTCGTCGATGCGAACGTCGTCGCGCAGGCGGATTGCGACGAGCACGGCTACTTCGAAATCAAGCGCCTCCCGCGCGGACTCTATGTGCTCGAAGGCCGCGGACAGTTTGGCCACTCCATCTTCTACAAGGCGCCGGTGGCGATTCCCCACCCGGAGCTGCTGGTCGTGCGCGAAGCCGTGGCGCAGGACCTGGACGTAGTCGTGCGCAACAGCTTGGGCCAATGGGTCGTGGGAGCCACCGTTCATGTGCGGCTCGATGGCCTGCCGCCGGACATCGAGCCCCTGGGGCCGCAGCACGCGCTCGCACCCAAGAGCGCGGTGACGGACGACTTGGGGCGCGCCCACTTCGGCCAACAGATCTTCGGCCACTACCTCATCGAAGTCGTCGTCGGGCAGGACACGTTCCGCTTCGAGGGGGACCACGCTGGAAACAGGCAGCACGTATGCACCGTTCCCGCCGATCCGCGCGTCGTGCTGCAATTCACCGACCGCCACGGCGCGCCGGCCGCGAACGTCGCGCTCCGCTTCGAGAGAAGTGATCGATCGATGAGCGTCAAGACCGACGGCGACGGGATCGTTCGCATGGCTCGCGGTTTTCCGCCGCGGTTCACCGCGACCGCCACGACCCTCGACGGAACGCGGGCGGGCAGCGTCCTTATCCGCCACGGTCTGATCGTGGAGGGGCAGGTTACCGCCATCGTCGTGCTCAAGCCGACCGATGGCACCGGTGACGAGCAGGAAACTCCCAAGGGGACCATGCCCCGCTTTGCCATCGTGCACACGGTCGATGGCTTGCCCGTGCGGGGCGCGCGCTTCTCTGGGGGCGCGCGCGTGGCACGCAGCGGCGAGAATGGACGCGCCGCCCTGGGCGACATGCCGGCCGACGCGAGCATCTTGTTGTTGCGCAAGGACCTCGCCAGCGGTCACCCGAACAGCGGCCAGATGGGATCGTTGGAACAGGCGCGCTTCGTCTGGAGAACGGGCGGGAAGATAACGATCTCCGTGACGGACGCGCACTACGGATTTCCCTTGGACCGCGACGTTCGCATCGGCATCACTCGCGACGCTTGGAAGCGCATCGGGCCGGGCCGCTTCCAGGCGCTCTGGGATTTCGACGGCGTTTGGCCGCGCGATGCCAGGCTGTTCGTCAGCGCGCCCGGCTACGCACGGCTTGAACTGCCGATGCCGACCCGCGCAATGGAACTGAAAGCGGCGCTTCTGCCCGCCGGCGAGGCGGAGACCGCGACGCTCGTGCTGCGCGTTGTCAAACGCAGCCGTCCGGCCGTCGGCGTTCGTGTGCGGGGCTCCTCGCGAGAGAGCATGGTCGGGCCCGGACGCGATCAGTTCGTGGCGGTCAGCGCCGAGGAGGGCCGCCTCGTGCTAACCGGCCTCACGCGAGGTCGCTGGCTACTCACCGCGGACGCGGGCTTCGACGGCTGGAGCCGGGACCACAAGGTGCTGGCGGCGGGACGGCAGGAGCTGACAATCAATCTCACTCATTCTCCGACCCATATCGGCTTCGTGCGTGACGAGCGCGGGCGGCCGGTAGCAAGGGCGGAGATTCAGGCGTTCAAGCCGCACGAAGGATTCGCGCGCAGTCGCAAGGACGGATCGTTCGCGCTCAACATCCCGCACCGACGCGCGCGCGTGCTGAGAGTGGAGGTGACAAAGGCGGGCTACTCCCCCACCACGTTTAAGTGGACGCGTAAGCGAGGTCAGCCTGAGCGCCCCGTCATCCCGCTCCAGCGCAAGATACTGCTCGAACTCCCATTCAAGTGGGCGGCGGGCGGTGGCGGTCCGATTCCCAGGGACCTACGGTTCAAGTTCTTCCTGCACGGCAAGCCGGTTGCCAGCAGCTTCTCGATCCAGGGGGGCAAGCTGATCGTCAATGCCGTGCCTCGCGGCGACATCGTGATCGTTCAGGTCGCCGGCTCCGCGCATGTGCCCTCGTTCACCGTCAAGGACCGCAAGCAGTCGGTGCGGATCGTGCCGGGTGTGCGTGTGGTCGGCCGCATGCAGGGGTTCGGCGAGAAGTCCGGCGTGCTGGTCAGCGTACGCACGCGCGGAGCCCCGCCGCGCACCGTGCGAACCGACAAGGACGGTCGTTTCGAATTTCGCGGCCTGGCGCCGGGAGCGATCGACATCGAAATGGACGGCCAAGAACCGAGCAGCCGAAAGCGCAATCGCGGCCTGCGCGCGGGCAGCGGCGAGACGCTGGAAGTCAACGTCGTTCGCTAATCCAGATCGTCGGGCGGCTTGGAAAGATCGATCTCGTCGGGCAGGCCGAAGTCTTCCGGCTTGAGGTCGAGTTTCACGATGCCGCGTGCGCGCTGCTCGAGTTTCGCCGAGGGCCGTGACGGCCCCTTGCGCTCGCGGCGGCGGAAGTAGTCCTCGATGCTCGCCGTGCGCGCGCCGTATTGCCGGGCGGTGCCGGTAATGCGCCGGTCGTTGGAGACGACCAGCACCTGCGTGGGATTGAGAGAGTCGCGCACCGCGTCGAGGATGAACTCGTCCGCCTCGCGCTCGCGGCAGTAGATGGCGAGGACGCCAAACTTCGACTCGCGCTCGAACAGGCCCTCGGGCGCCCCGCGCGCGTCGAAGAAGACGGTCGCGCCGGGAGCGGTGCTGGCGACGATGCTGAGCAGCGCGTGGCGGCACTCCTCATGCGTCCGCCCATGTACGTCGAGCGCGCCCAGAGCATTGTGGCCATCGATCAGGACCTTCATATATCTGTGTTAGTGTGCCAGCCATGTCCGATAAGCCCGACGTTCCGCCGCAAGATGAGAACCAGCCGGTCATCTGGCGCCGCCGGGTGATCGTAATCGTGGTCCTGCTGGTGGGGATGGCAATCGCGGGCCGCGTTGCCATGAGCGACGACGATTCCGAAGAGGGCGGAGCCAAGAGCGGGCTGATCACCGGCCTCACGGCTGACGGCGAGCCGCGCGCAAAGCGCGAGGAGCCTCTCGTCCAGAAGATCCTGCCTTACGTCACCGAGGCGGGCACGGTGCTGCTGCTGGGAATGATCCTTGGCATCGGCGCGCGCATGGCGATCAAGAGCATCGTGGTGGTGGCGATCGTGGGCATGGTGGGCATCCAGTTCGCCATCTATCAGGGCTGGATGAGCGCGGAGAGCGCGGGCGGCTTTGTCGGCCACATGAGCGACTACGTCTTCAACATTCCCAAGGACGCCGAGGGCACGGAACTGCTCCGCGAAAAGGCACCCAGCGTGGGGGCCGGCCTGCTCGGTTTCGTAATGGGGCTCAAGAAAGGCTAGTTTCAGTCGATGAGGGGATAGTGCCCTTCGTCTACTCGCTATTGGTCGCCTTTATCCCGTCCGCTCTCTGGCTCTGGTTCTTCTATCGCAAGGATCGGTGGGAGCCCGAGCCCAGGCGGTTGGTCATTCGGGTCTTCCTGCTGGGCGCGCTGGCATGCGGCCCGGTCTTTCTGATCGAACGCTACTGGCAGCTGCCCCCCACCGTCCTGCACGAGTTCTTCCTGCGCGTCGCGCTGACCGAGGAGTTGTTCAAGATCCTGCCTGTCGTCTGGCTCGCGATCTGGCACTCCGAACTCGACGAACCGATGGACGGCGTCGTCTATGCGGTTTCGGCTGCGCTCGGTTTCGCCGCGGCCGAGAACGCGGTGTATGCGCTCCAGGCGGGCAACCTGCTCGCCATCGTGCGCGGCTTCACTTCGACCATCCTGCATGTCTGCCTGAGCGGACTCGTCGGCTACGCGATCGGTATGGCGCGCCACGGCCGCCCCTACCGCACGGTCGTGGCAGTCGCCGCCTTCTGCGCGGCCGTGGTCCTGCACGGCGCCTACAACCTGTTTATCGCGATGGGCGCGCTGCCCGAACTGCCCGACTGGATCGCGCGACTCGCGGTGGGAGTCATGATCCCCACGATCCTGATCCTCTTCTCGCTCGCGATGCGACGCGCCGACCGGCTATCGCCGCATCGACGAACGGTCATCGCGACCGGCGCAGGAACCAAGCCAGCGGCAGCGGAAGCAGTGACGCAAGAAGCATGAAGCCGGCGACGACCGAGAGGTCTACGCGCAGGATGCCCTTGGCGACGCGAATGTAGTCGTTGGTCAGGCCGAACGAACCGCTGCTCGCGTACCACGCCTGCACTTCGGCGCTCCAGATGAGGCCGCCGGTGAGCCAGACGTTTCTCCCCATCAGGAACCACGCGAGCGTCGCGTAGGCGATGCGCTCCGCGCGCGACCCGGTGAACCCGCCGTCGAGCGCGCGCTGAAAAAAGACACCGGCCAGAACGAGTTCGCCGATGTGGCCGCCCATCAGGAAGAAGAAGTCGCGCATTCCGGTAAACGCGAACGCCGGATAGATGAGTGTGAACGCACCAAACGCGATCATCGCGCGCCGGTTCTCGCGACTGCGCCATGTGAGCCAGCCGGATGCGCCCCACATGAGCAGCGCGAGCGCGGTCTGCTGTTCCGAGTACCGCGCCATCGCATGGCCGGCGAGGCTGATCGCGGGAAACGCGGGGCAACCTGCCAGCCACGCGATCGCGACATGGCCCATCTCGTGGCAGAGCGAGCCGAAAAACCAGCCCATGTACTTGAGCAGCGGCGTGAAGGTGAAGGCGGGTGCGAGGAAGGCGCCGATCGCCAGATATGCGAGCGCCTGCTTTTTCTCCCACGTGATGCCGCTCGGCCGGATCAATATCTGAGGGGGCGCGGGGGCGAAGCCGGTGGTCGGACTCGCCAGCACCGCGCTGCAGTAAAAGCAGTCCTCCAGCCCGGAGCGGTTGGATTCTCCGCAGGAGGGGCAGTCGGTCCGGGTAAGAGTGCGCATGGAGCCAATTGCCTATCGGTTTGCCGCACCCGTAGAATCAAGGGCTATGCGCTTCGAGAATGCCTACCTCCCCGCCGGTGGTTACTGGACTTCGCCCTTCGCCAAGTGGCAGGGCAGCCTGGCCAACTCCCACACGATCCATTTCGCCGCCGACGTGACCAAGATCGCGTTGCAGCAGCGGGGCATCGACGCCACCGCGATGGACTCCATCGTTTTCGGCTGGACGATCCCCTCGAAGCAGTGCTTCTACGGCGGCCCGTGGCTGGCCGCGCTGGTGGGCGCGCCCCACGCGACCGGCGCGATGGTGAGCCAGGCGTGCGCGACCGGTGCTGCGTCCGTGGCGCACGCGGCGGCACAGATTGAGACGGGTGGCGCCGAAAGCGTGCTCGTGGTCACCGCCGACAAGTGCAGCAACGGCCCGCACCTCTACTACCCCAACCCCAAGGGACCGGGCGGCAAGGGCGCGTCAGAGGATTGGGTCTGGGACAATTTCTCGTACGACCCGTGGGCCAAGGGTTCGATGATCGAGACCGCCGAGAACGTCGCGAAGGAAGCGGGCATCACGCGCGAGGAGCAGGACGCGTTGACGATGCACCGCAACGAGCAGTACCGCAAGGGTGTCGAGAGCGGTTTCCAGAAGCGCGTCATGATCACGCCGTACGAAGTGCGCGCCGGCAAGCGCGTGGCCGCCACGCTGGAAACCGACGAGGGTGTCTTCCCCACCACCGCCGAGGGACTTGCCAAGCTCCGGCCGGTCATGCCCGAGGGCACGATCACCTTCGGTACGCAGACGTTCCCCGCCGACGGCAACGCCGGTGCGGTGATCGCGACCAAGGAGCGCGCCAAGGAGTGGGGCAAGGGCGAAGAGCCGATCCAGATCCTGAGCTACGCCACCGCGCGCGTCGAGAAGGGCTTCATGGCCAAGGCGGTCGTGCCGGCCGCGCTGGGTGCGCTGGCGAAGGCGGGCGTCAAGATCGACGACGTCAAGGTGATCAAGACGCACAACCCGTTCGCCGTCAACGACATCTACATGGCGCGCGAGTTGGGCATCGACCCCGAGGGCTTCAACAACAACGGAAGCTCGCTCATCTTCGGCCACCCGCAGGGCCCCACCGGCACGCGCCTGATCGGCGAAGCGTGCGAAGAAGCGCGCATGTTGGGTGGCGGCTACGTGCTCTTCGCCGGTTGCGCGGCGGGCGATACCGCTGCGGCTGTCGTGCTGAAAGTCTAGAGTCGCCGGCCGCATGGCGACATTCGACTCCGACCAGTTCAAAGAGACAACGCGCGCGCAGTGGGACCAGGCCGCCGAGGCATGGCACCGCTGGGGATCCCTGCTCAACCGATGGTTGGGCCCGGCAACCGAGCGCATGCTGGACCTGGCCGGCGTCGAGGCGGGCAGCCATATCTTGGATGTCGCCGCCGGTGCGGGTGAGCAGACGATTACGGCGGCACGCCGCGTCGGCCCCGACGGTTCGGTGCTGGCCACCGATCTGTCGCCGGGCATCCTGGAGTACGCATCTCGGTCGGCCAGGGAGGCTGGGCTGGCGAATGTCTCGACACGCGTGATGGATGGCGAGTGTTCGCACGAGCTTGAAGCGGACTTCTTCGACGCCGCGATTTCGCGCGTCGCGCTGGTCTACTTCCCGGATCAGCGGCGCGCCCTCGAGGGCATGTATCACGCGCTCAAGCCGGGCGGCCGCAAGGCGGCGCTCGTCTACTCCACCGCGGAACAGAACGGCTTCTTTTCCATCCCGGTGCAGGTCATTCGTCGGCGAGCAAAGCTTCCGGCGCCCGTGCCGGGTCGTCCGGGGCCGTTCAGCCTCGGCCAACCGGGCGCGATCGAACAACTCTTCCGCGATGCCGGCTTTCGGGACGTGCATGCGGAGGTCATTTCCGCACCCGTGCACTTGCCCTCGGCGGCCGAGTGCCTGCGCTTCGAACGCGAGTCATTCGGCGCGCTGCACCAGATGATGGCAGGGCTCTCCGCCGAGGAGCAGGAAGAGACCTGGCAAGAGATCGAGGAAGCGCTGGGGCAGTTCGAGACGGCGGACGGCTTCGTCGGCCCGTGCGAGATCGTCATCGGCGCGGGAACCAAGTAGGTCGCTCCGAGCGGGCGGCGGGACGGCGGGGTCCGGCGGCCACTCTGGTTGCGAAGGTCGCCTACCACGGTCTTTGCTGGCCACTGAATTGCGGCAGCATAATTCGCTAAATCTGTCGACTCCCGACTGCCATCCAACATAACTCGACTATATTGCCGAATAGAGATCCCGCGACAACTATCTCATCTATTTCGCCAACTATGACGATATAGTCATGACCTGCGACTCTTCTCGCCTATACTGACGATTTATGCGGATGACCAATGCACTGTCCGACGAGGCCCTTCTTGCCGAGCTGGGGTCGCGGATCTCGCGGCGGCGAATCGCGGCTCGTCTAACCCAGTCGCAGGTCGCGAAGGAAGCCGGAATTTCCAAGCGGACCGTCGAGCGAATCGAGAACGGGGCGTCGGCGCAGCTCTCGAGCCTGATCCGTCTGCTGCGCGCCCTGGACCTCGTGGCCGGGCTGGAGGCTCTTGTTCCCGCGGAGCGACCGAGCCCGATGGAGCTTCTACGCAATAGGGGCAAGCGACGAGTCCGCGCTTCCGGCACACGCGGCTCCGAAGATGTTCCCGACTGGGCGTGGGGGGATGACGACTCTTGACCCTGGCCGAGGTACGGCTCTGGGGGCGAACGATCGGCGCGGTCTTGCTGGAGGGCGGTCGCGACGACGCGGTCTTCGAGTATGACCCCGAGTTTGCCGCCAGCGGGATCGAGGTGGCACCGCTGCAAATGCCGCTGCCCAAGTCGCCCGCACACCGCTACGTTTTTCCCGCGCTGCCCCGCGACACCTTTCATGGCCTGCCCGGCTTGCTGGCGGACTGCTTGCCGGACCGCTTCGGCAACGCGCTCATCGACGCGTGGCTCGCCACGCAGGGCCGCGGCCCGGAGACATTCAACGCGGTCGAACGCCTCTGCTACATCGGCTCGCGCGGCATGGGCGCACTCGAATTCGTGCCGGCCGAAGGGCCCAAGCCTACGCCATCGCACCGCATCGAAGTCGCCGCACTGGTACAGCTCGCTTCGGAAATCCTCTGCCACCGCGACGATCTTCGGGGCTCTTTCGCAGACAAGGATCGCGGTCGTGCGCTGGCCGACATCCTTTCGGTCGGTACGTCCGCTGGCGGCGCGCGGGCGAAGGCGGTGATCGCGTGGAACGAGACGACGCACGAGGTCCGGTCGGGACAGATGGACGCCGGATCCGGCTTCGAGCCATGGATCATCAAGTTCGACGGCGTGCAGGGCAACCGGGACAAGGACAAGGATCTTGGCGAGCCCACGGGCTACGGTGCGATCGAATACGCGTACCACCTCATGGCGCGCGACGCCGGCATCGAGATGACCGAGTGCCGTCTGCTCGAGGAGAACGGACGCCGGCACTTCATGACGCGCCGCTTCGACCGGCCGCCCGGTGGCGGCAAGCTTCATATGCAGTCCCTGGGCGCGATGGCGCACTTCGACTTCAACGCGGCAGGTGCACACTCGTACGAAGAAGCGTTCCGCATCATCCGCGCACTCGATCTTGGCATGAGCGCGATCGAGGAGCAGTTTCGGCGCATGGCGTTCAACGTGGTGGCGCGCAACCAGGACGACCACGTAAAGAACATCGCGTTCCTGATGGACAGGTCGGGCCGCTGGACGCTCTCCCCCGCGTTCGACATGATCTACAGCTACAACCCAAGCGGCGCCTGGACGGCGAGCCACCAGATGTCACTCAACGGCAAGCGCGACGATTTCGCACGCGCGGACCTGCGCGCCTGCGCGAAAACCGCGCTCATGAAACGCGGCCGCGCAGACACGATCCTCGACGAGGTCACTGCCGCGGTCGCGAACTGGCCCCGCTTCGCGCAGACGGCAGGAGTCGCCGCAGCGCAAGCCCACGCCATCGCCCGCACGCAGCGTCTCGACCTGCCTGTGAAATAGCTAAGGCAACGTCAGCTCGCTCGTCTCCGGGATCGTGACGACCCGCGCAGGGATGTCACGATCCAGGTTGGCCACGCTCAGTTCGTACTTGCCGGGCGGAAGGTCGCGGAAGAGCCCGACGCCGTCGTTGTCCGCGTTGGTCTGGTAGTGCGGCCCGCGCGGATCGATCTTCCGCAGCAGATATCCCGGCTTCCCCTCGCCCGTCCATCGGATGCGCAACGAGTGTAGCGCCGGGATCGGCACCGAGACGGATTGCTCACCGGGACGCACGACGATGGGCGTCGATGACAACGCCGGTGTGCCGCGAAACGCGTTGGGCTTGTCGAGTCCAAGCACGTACGGGCCCGGCTGGAGCGGACCGAAGCGTACCGTTCCGCTGCCGTCCGGTTCCCGGCCGCGCACGAAGTCTTCATACCGGGGGTGGCGCAGGGAAAGCGCGAATCGAACTTCTCGCCCGGATTCCGCATAGCCCGTGAGCACCGCGTCGACGAACGCGGGCTTCGCGAACCGGATCTCGACCGGGCCCGACCCTGCGATGTTGGCCTCTGCCGTCCCGTACGAGTCGTGTTTCGCCGTGACGACCCGTTCGCCCTCCGCGCCCTTGACCTCCGCCGGCAGCACGACCAATGTGACGCCGTCGTTCCGCCGCCAACCGCGCGCCCCGTACCGGCGCCAGCCATACTTGGACTTGTGGGCGATGCCCCACCCCACGTGCAACAGAGGCGCGCCATTCGGATCGACGATCCGGACGCGGACATGGTGGGCGGGATCGGGCACGGGCAGTTGCAGCTCCAACTCCTGCTGCGGGACGCGAACATCCACTACTTGTTTGACGTAGAAGCCGGCACCCTGAGCCCGCTCCGCGCCCACCAGATAGCGCCCCGGTTCGAGGTTGTGGAAGTGCGTCACTGTCGGGTCGTTCGAGTCCTGATCGCCGCGCGTCTGCAGCATGGACGCGCGCAGTAGATCGTCGGCCGGGACCTGCGCCCCGCTGAACCGCATGACAAGGACCTGCACCGCGAACTTGCCGAACCCCACCGGCGGCACGACGGTAACGCGCAGACCGGGCTTGCGGTCGATCCGGAACGCGACGCGCGGCGTGGATTGGCCCGCAAGTACCGACAGCGAAGAACTCGCGGACTTGGATTTCGATCCATCCGCAAGAACGGCGCTCAGCGTGTAGTTGCCCTCCTCCAGCTCGATCCAGGGCGAGCGTGGCGTCCAAAGCTCGCTCGATGCCGTACCTCCCCCGGTTGCGTGGCTTCGCCTCCATCTCACGAACGCCCGCCCCGCCACCGAGCCGTCTTCGAACGTAACGTCGACAGCGATGCGCGTGATCGACGTGGCAATGAAATCCACGGTGTCACCGGAATCCGCAACGGCGAAGTAATGATGCTTTGTCGTGTCGATGCGTCGGCCCTCGGCATACGCCCTTACCCGGTACTTCCCGGCCACAAGCCGGGGGAGAACATAGCTCCCGTCCGGTCCGCTTTGCACCCGGCGCGAGCGACGGCGATTCCGCGCGGTGCGCGTGGCGTACCGGCGTAGCTGCTCCTCGAATTCGAGCGCGCGCGGTGCCTGCGGAATCCTGGACGACCTGTCGCTCGTGCTCTCGGGCCATGGCTTCGCCACGATCAGCACACCGGCCACGCCCTTGCCCCGCAGGTCCGTCACGCGCCCGGTGATCGTGCCGGTGCCCGGGGCGGGCGTATCCGCCTCAAGCGTGTCGAGAAAACGCGTCAACGATGAATCGCTGAGCGCGGGATCGGCGACGCCTGAACCGCGCGCCGTACGCCCCGTGGTCGCAATCGCGCCCGTCGATCCGCACGAGTAACCCGCTGCGAACGCGGCGGCAATCAGAAACCCGACCATCCATCGCATGCCGGGAGTCTAGCGGACCGGCCAGGACTGCGCGTCTGGTCTTGAAATGGGATGATGCGCACGTGAACCGGATCCGCCGCCCTCTCATCGCTCTTTTGGCCATCGCGTCGTGTGTATGGGCCGAAGGCGAGTTCCCCGAGCTCGAGAAGATCTCGCCCGAGGCGGAAGCCGCACTGCGTGGGCTGGAAGGCACGGCGTTCGTCGCGCGGGCAAAGCAGCTGGGAGAACCGGGCGCGCTGGTCGTGCTGAAGCGTCTGCAGGAACGGGCGGAAGCGAATCGAAGCTGGACCGAAGTGGCGCGCAGGCACATCGACGATGCGCGCGAGCGGCCGCTGTGTCTGCTGCTCGGCGAACTCGCGAGCCCGGAACTTTGCGCCGCTATGGCGCGCGAACTGGAAGCGCACTCGCTGCACCCGCGACTGCGGATCGAGGTCGTCATCGCCTTGGCCTCGAGTCGAGGGCCCGCCGCCGCGCCCGCCCTCGCCGCCCGCGCGCTGGATGGGTCCGAGATGCTGGACGTGCGCCGTGCTGCGCTGCTCCGTATTCACCGCTTTCCGGTCGATGTCGCCGCGCTCCGGCCGCTGCTGCTCGATCCGCGCGGCAATGTCGATGTGCTCACTGCGGCGGTACTGTCGCGGGCCGGCCACCACGAGGCGCCCTCGCTGATCGTCGAGGGGTTGCGCAACAGCCTGCTGGGAATCCAACTCAAGGGGGCCTGCGAAGCGGCCGCCAACAAGATCGTCGGCCGCGAGATCAAGGAGGGCGGTTCGTTCACGTTACGCGGCGGTGCAACCCACGAGGAGCTCTACAAGGCCATCGCAAACATGAAGAGCCCGCATGCGACCGTGCTCGCCGCCTGGATCGAGAAGAACAAGCCCGACACCGCGTTCGAGCGCCGCCATCGCGCCTATCTGGCAAGCGACCGCCGCAAGGCGGAACTGCGCACGAAGGACTTCGAGCAGATTATCGCCAGCGGAGAGGAGTTCGATCTTGCGGCAGCGGTGCTGAGCACCGGGCGCTCACGACGGGCTATCGAGCGCGACCTGGCGCGACTCAACCGCCTGTCCGCGCTCGCGCGCGAGGCAACCCAAGACCTCGACCAGCCCGAGCGGATTATCGAGGCGCTCAATCGTCTCCTCTTGCGCGGACGCACGTTGCCCGATGGCGGCTCCGATCGGACATCGTTCAGCCTGCACTGGGTGCTCAACGACAACCGCGGCGACTGCCTCGGCTGGTCCCTGCTCTACGTGTCCGTCTGCGACCGATTGGGCTATCCCGTCTACATCGTGCAGTCGCCGAACCACTGCTTCGTTCGGTGGGACGACGGCAAGACGCGCCGCAATATCGAGCCGACGGCGCGGGGAAAGGAACTTCCCGACGAGCACTATTTCGAAGCCGACGGCGAGCATCCGTTCTTTCTCAAGCGCGCCAGCCGCCGACGCGTGCTTGCCGCTTTTTGCACCAACGTTTCGGGCACTCTCGCCAACGAGGGCTACTTCGAGGGTGCCGAAAGGTGGGCAGACAAGGCGATCAAGCTGGACCCGGACGCATACCTTGCCTACATCAGCCGGGCAGCGGCGCGATTCGAAACCGGAGCCGAACCGGATCTCGCCCTGAAAGACATCGCGGCCAGCCTTGCGCTTTATGCAGGGACCACCGAGGCAAGAAAGCTGCGCACCGCGATCCTATTGCGTTCCGGGCGCTACAAGGAAGCCGGCGAGGCGGCCAAAACAACGCAGTTGCGGGACACGCTAACCGTCTGCGCCATGCGCACGGGCGATGCGCGCGGCGCCAAGCAGGAGTGGTTGGAACGGCTGAAGGAAGACGGCGCAAGCCTATCGGCCTATGCCGGACTCCTGGAGGCGAAGGCGCGCCTCGGCGAGCCGCTGGCCGACACGATCGAGCGCGCAAAGACCCGCACCCAGAACGACCTCGCCGTGACCGTGTTGGCAGCGTTCGCACTCGTGGAAGCGGGCCGCGACAAGGAAGCGAGCGAACTGCTGCTGCCCATCGAGCAGGAAATCCGCGCGACGTCGAAGACGTACTGGAGCGGGCAACGCGAGACGGAGTTCCGGCACCTCACCCACGTCTACTGGACACAGCGCGCCCGCATCGCGCTGCGCGCCGGCGATCACGCGGGCGCCAAGGCCGCGATCAAACTCGCGCGCAAGTCCTACGGGCCCACGCGGGAGATGATCGTGGTCGAGCGCGAACTCGCGGAATAACAGCCTACTCGCGGCGAAGTCGGCGGATTCGGGCTCGACCGGGCGTTATCACGACAAAGACATCCGTCAGGTCCTGGCCAAGACGCTCCGCGAGGGATACAAGCGCCGAGCCGAGACCGGAGCGGGCAGCGAACGGCCAGCGCACATAGATGACGCCGCAGGTCCCCCGGCTCAGCGCGTACGCAAGGCGCCGAAGTCGCGGTCCTCGGTGAGGAGGATCAAACTGTGCGCCTCGGCGAACGCTGCGACCTCTTCGTCAGGGCCTACCCGCCCGATCCCTCGCCGGTGGCAAGAGTCGTCTCGGCTGCGAGTGTATCGGCCGCGTATGCGATTGCGGCGAAGATGTCTTCG